>VYFM01000228.1 GCA_009842375.1 Candidatus Poribacteria bacterium
GACAATGTACGTAGTTTTTATTACGCTGCTGCTGCTTATCACAAAAGTGACCAGCCTGATAAGGTGGAGGAGGTATTGAAAGAAGCCAAAAACGCGCTTGTATCCAGCAACAAAAGAGGGAACGAGTCATTTCTGGGTGCACTTGCTACTATCTGTCTCAATAATGAAATGCTCGACACAGCAATAAAACTTGCTAATGAAGCTATCACCGAAGCTGTGAAATCAGATAACTCTTGGGAACTGGAGTATCTGTATGGAATTCTTGGTCGAAGCTATCTCAATGCAAAACGCTATGAAAAGGCGTATGACACATATCAGAAAATGGCAGATGCAGCTGATGGAAGTTATATGCGTGATCAAGCAGAAACTGAAATGGATAAAATCGCTGTAACTGCAAATCTATATCAAAAGTGGATACCTGCACTACTGAAAAAAGTTGAGGAAAATCCCAACGATAGCAATGCAATCTTAAAACTTGCAAAAAGTTACGAAAAAACAAACAAATTTACACAGGCTGTAGAGCAATATGAACAACTCTCAGCACTGGAGCCAGAAAACACACAGTGGCACAAGAAACTTGGTGACCTCTATCAAAATCTACCTACAGAAATTCGAGAAACGGGAGAGTTAATTCAAGGAACTGCACTCACCCTAAGTGGAAATGGAAGTTTCGTAGAAATGGCAGACAGCGAGTCTTTAGATAGTATAACGGACCAGGTGACAGTGTCTGCGTGGATAAAACCTACCGAATTCCCAAACAATTATATACGTATTATCTTCAGAAGTGATGAGCAAAAACAGAATTATAGACAACGAAGTTACATCCTTGCTATAAGATCAGATGGGAAGCTCAAAATTGCTTCCTCACCTAAAGATGAAGGATATGCATCCCTTTATTCTCCACCGGGTCTTATTAAATTAAACACTTGGACCCACATTGCAGGTGTTATTGATGCCAAGAAGGATTACATGAAGTTATTCGTCAATGGATATGAATTTGGTCATAGACACTTTAATGGGGAAGATCGATTTGTTAAATGCAGTCTTCCGCTACGCATAGGAGTTACCCATATCAAAGATCAGGTTCAAAACACCTCTTTTATCGGACAAATTGATGAAGTGCGTGTCTGGAACAAACCCCGTACTGAAGCAGAAATTCGAGGAGATATGAATAAGCAGTTGAATGGGGATGAACCCGGGTTAGTAGGATATTGGAAATTTGATGCAGAATTAGAAGGTAATATCTTCGATTCTTCCCCAAATAATAACGATGGGAAACTATTCGGAGACGCAAAACTTGAACGTTATGCACGGAAAGTTTTTGATAGTACTATTTCAGACAATTTATCTAAGTCAATAATAGCATATCAGAATGCGATTGAATTTGATCCTACCTCATACCAAAACTACGATAAATTAGCAAAAATATACATCAAGAAGGGAATAACATCAGAAGCAGAGGAGGTGTACCGTCAAGCATTAAACACACCCCTCACACAAGGAAATCATGATAATGCAATCAATGGTATCTGTGGTCTTTACTCGGATGAAGGACAAGAGAACAAACTCATCGCAATCCTTGAAGAACTTAAACCAATGATGAAGAATAGTGCAGTTCTCCACCTACAGTTAGGTGACCTATATACCAGCATCAGTGAAACCGATAAAGCAAAACAGAATTACGATCAGTGGCTGAATATTCGAATGCATGCCCTCGGTGGAACACAGAGTGCAAGGAGTCTGAGTTATTTTGCTGAAACTCTACTTAATAAAGGACTTTATCCAAAAACTGCACTTAAGTTCGCAAAAAGAGCATTCCAGAAGAACTATAATACAAGCTATGAATACTGCGAGATACTTGGTCATGCATGTATTGCTAATGGACTATTCGACGAAGCACTAAATAATTACTTACACGGATTAAGTCTAATATCAAGCAAGTATTCACTGTCTAATTTCTGGGAAGGAATCAGAGAAGCAATCAAACATACTGATGATGAAGATCGATTTTTCCAAATGATGGATGCAATGATGGATGCAATTCCAACCACAAATATAGGTAATCGTGCTCATGCATACCGATTAATGACGCAATATTATAGTAAGTATGATAAGGCTAAGAATGTTGAAAACTACCTATTTTCAAAAACAGGTTTTGTCCCTGAAACCCGTTGGCTAACTCTTGGTCCATTTAACAACATTGACACTATGGGTCATCGAAACGCTTTTATCCCAGAGGAGACAACACAGATTGACACTACAGCAAAATACTATGGGAAACATGGTCTCATCAATTGGAAAAAATCAAAGTATGTACAATTGGATGGTCATTACAATTTCGGTGACAATAAGAATTGGAGCGCAGCCTATGTATGGGCAATTGTTATTTCTCCCGATGAACGAGACATAACATTCCGATTTGATAGTGATGACCAAGGAACAATTTGGCTAAATGGTAAACAGGTGTTTAGTCATGATAGGACCGGTAGCATATCGTTTGACCGCTATTCCATACCTGTTACTCTAAAGCAGGGAGAAAACACTATCCTAATTAAGACATGCAATGCAAAAGAGACGTGGGGATTTTATTTGCGTCTTACAGACAACATTGGTAATCCTATTAAGGACCTGAAATTTAAAACTTCTGATGAGTTACTAAATGCTCCACCACCACTTAAACCAAAATTCAACGTAATGTCTGTTCTCGGTATGGCTGAATACTATAATAAAAATAACATGCCAGAAAAAGCAGTGGAACAGATGCAATTAACTGGAATCATTCATGAAAACGCTTGGATGACTCTCGGTCCGTTTGACAACACTGCAGGAATCGGATATAACACTGCTTACATCCCTGAAGATACTAAACCAATTGACATTACAGCAAAATATGAAAGTGCAAATGGTCAGATTGGTTGGAAACAATTTGCTGATGATGCTTTCAACGGATATATTGATCTTGGTAGAAACCTAAATTGGCAAGTTTCTTATGCTTGGACAACAGTCACTTCACCTGATGAACGTGAAGTACAACTACGATTTGGTAGTGATGATCAAGCAAAGGTATGGTTAAATGGAAAAGAGGTCCATGCGAATCCACAATTTAGGTGGGCAGTAATTGACGACAACATCATTCCTGTTACACTTAATGCAGGCAAAAACACTATTCTTGTTAAAGTATGCAACGAGGAATTGGGCTGGGGTTTCTATCTTCGGATTACAGATGTTGATGGAAAACCGTTAGATAATCTGAAAATTGGTAACGCACAGAACCATTAATTCAATTTGATTTAAATCGTTGCATTACCAAACAATATTTGCTAAAATGCGAACATTAATGGTTTACTTATTAATTGTAGACGTACATAACACGTTGTAAAGGTAAGGAGATTACTATGTTTGTATGTATTGCTTGCGGTTATTTGTGGAAAGAGGCGGATGAACCACCCGATGAGTGTCCAGCATGCACCGCACCTAAAGAAAAATACATCCCTTATGATGATCGGGCAGAACGGTGGGTAAAACGTGCAGTAGCAGCACACGTAATGTATCCTGATGAAGAAGGGGCAGACCTTAGAGCAGAAAATTCTGCACTTTCATCACACATCAGATTTGCATTGGTTGGTTTACTCGGTGACCTACAGAAAGAATAGAATATTACAAGCTCCGATTGAAATTGTCGGGGCTTCTTTTTGTTTATAATCACAATCCCGATATCAAATAATATAAC
>VYFM01000610.1 GCA_009842375.1 Candidatus Poribacteria bacterium
ACGCAGGAGGGGGGAACGGTCGTGGGAGATGCGCAGGAGGAAGCAGGCGAAGTGCTCCACGCCGAGGATCTCGATCAGGCGGTGGAGGCCCGCCAGCACCTCCCTGGGGGTGCTGTTCATAGAGAAGTAGTGCTGGCGGTGCCAGGAATACACCAACTCCTCCCGCCCGGGCTTCCGGTTCATTTAACTTCTCTAGCTGACTTCATCGGAATGGGCTGAATGGTTCTGAACGACCCAAGCCGGAACCCAACACAAACGGCTCGGGCCAGAACCTAAAAGAGTCGGTTGAGGCCGAGCTGGACCTGGAGCAGCTTTCGGTGCGGGACCAGTCCAGCATCAGGATCGGCTGGTAGTCCTCCCGGGAGACCCTGCGGTGGGAGAGGGTCAGGCCGAGGTTTCGGGTCACGTCCTTGCACCGGACGAGGAACGCCGCGTCCTGTTCGTCGAACCGGATTTCGTTCCGCCCGAGTCGCACCGACCCGCTCCAGTTCTCGCCGACCTGCGTGGCGTATTCGAGGCTGAGGCCCTGCGAGCGCCAGTCCTGGCTGCTTTGGTCCGCGGTCTCCCGTGCGAATGTGGCGCCCGCCGTCAGCCATCCGGACCCGAGACTCCCGGGCGGGACCCGGCGCGACACCGACAGGGCCAGGGACCGTCCCGCCGGATCGATCCCGTCCGGCTGGTGATCGTGACATGTGGTCCAGATACGGGGCACGGCGCCCATGCGCCAGTCCCCATTCACAGCCTGGTCCAGTCCGAACCCGCGCCGCACTCCCCGGCCTGGCGCAGGTCAGTGCGAGCCCGAGCAACGCGGACACCGTAAACGCGCTGAAAGGGACCGGGTGGCGGGAACTTTGCCCCGCCACCGTCGTTTCGGATGGCTGCACTTATGTGCCGTGCCGAGAGATCGGTCCTCGTCGGCGACGTAGCCGCCCTTGTAGGTGCCCATCAGACCGCATTCCGGACCCTTGATGTCGAAGACGCCGCCGACCTTGGCCGCGCCCGTGCCGGAGAGCTTGCCCGGAACAAGGCAACCGGCGCAGCCGCCGAGTAGGTCCGTGGAGAAGACGCCCTGGGAATTTATCCAAATCTGTCCGTCATGGATGAAGTCGTCGTACGCGAGGGGTCCATGTTGTCCGTTGACGACCCGGGTGAAGTGTGCGCTCTTCATGTTCGTCAGGCTGAGTCTGGCACGTTGTTGATTAGCAACTATGCACACGGTGACCGTGGCGTCGCCGCCGATCAGGTCGCCCCGTAAGAACAGGTCCCGGGAGGAGTTGATCGCGATGGCCTTGCCGCTCCACGTCGCAGTCGCCCTATTCGTCGGTTTGACGCCGGTGCCCGGCACCTCCAGGTGCGCCTCGGCGATGAAGGGGTCGCCGATGTATTCCAGCCAGGATCGGCCATAGAAGTTGAAGAAGTCCACCAGCCCGCCCTTTCTGTTGGCGCCGTCAGCCTGAGCCCATCGAACTCCTCGCTGAACCGCAACTCGAAGCTCAACAGCCGCTCACCGTCGTGCTTGGCGGGCACACCGTGGAACGAAGTGGTCAGTGGCGTCGGGGCCTGAACGGTCGGTACCGGGATCTCCACCACCGCCGGCGGGTCCGGGTCCGAGGCCGGGAGCGTCGGACCCGCCACCGTCAGCAAGCCGCCCCCGGCCATGCCGGCAGCCAGCGTCACTGTCAGGTCGTCGTCCGAGGACGGACGCACCCGCACCGTCACGCCGCCGTTCTCACCCTGCACCGTACGCTTCACGTCCACGATCCGGCCATTGGTCACCGTGTGGCCCGCTTGAACGGGCCTAGCCGCAGGCCGTCGCACGCCTTGCTGAATCGGATCTCGAAGGCGAACAGCTTTGTGCCGTCATGGGAATCCGGCGCCCCGTGGAACGACACGGTGAGTGGGACCGGCGCTTGCGGCGCCGCGCAGTCGGGGGCCATCGAGCTGGGCGAGCAGTCGGTGTTCGCGAACGCAGGGGTTGTGGTCCTGCCGGCGGCGAGGGGCAGGGCCAGACAGGCCGCCGGAAGAGCGGAAACCAGGTGGTGCACCGTTTTCAGGTTTTTCAGGATACGCATCGTGTCGTCCCCGTTCAGTCGAACAGCCGGAGAGTATGGTCGGATGACCTTGACGAAGGGTTAAAGGGAAAGGTCGAAGAAAAGAAAAAGACCCGCGCCCCGGGATTCCCGGATTTCCTAGGTTGCCCCATTGCCGGAGGCGGAAGAAAGAAGAAGGAATCACGTCCGGGAATGGACGCTCGGAAGCGCAGCTGACGGCCGGAAAATGGGGTAAGGAAAAAAGTCCCGCCGGACGGCGGAGGCGGGAAATCAGGCGGCAGGTATCGCGCCCTCCCATGGCGACGTCGACGTGGCTCATGGCGTCAGCCGTGCGGATATGGATACGTCCCGGCTCGGCAAGCCATGATCCGGGACCATACCATCCTGTCAAGCCCGGCATGGGGGAATATCTGGAATGGTCGGATATACGGATAATGCCGCGTGGTCCGGTCATCTCTACAAGTGCGATAATGTCTGGTTGATACGGTTCGGAAAGGTCCGCTGCCGGATACGCCGGATCCCGGCGGGACCGGTCCGATGCACCTGGATTGAATTACCCCCGTATGATATGCAGACCGGAGGGTGTTTGTGAAATGACCAATTTGTGAATAACTTGATTACAATCCCGTTATGAAAGAAATCCCCGGCGCACCCCTGCCCACGATGAACGCCCTGCGCGTCTTCGAAGCCACCGCACGCCATCTCCACTTCACCCGCGCCGCCGAGGAACTGGAACTCCAGCAGTCCGCCGTCAGCCGCTACATCGCCGACCTGGAGGTCGCCCTCGGGACCCCGCTGTTCGAACGCGGCCACCGCAGCGTCACCCTCACCGCGGCGGGGGAGATCTACCACCGCGCCGTCGCCACCGGCCTGGAGCGCATCGCCTCGGGGGTCCGCACGGTGGCGGACCTCTCGGAGGCCCAGCGGGTGATGGTTGCCTGCGGCCCCACCACCTCCCACCTGTTCGTGATGCCCCTGTTCTCCGCCCTGAGCCGGACCCTGGGCGAGGACGTCTGCCTGCGCATCCTGTCGATGGATCCCGACATGCTCTGGCGCCTGGACGACGGGGAGGCCGACCTGGTGCTGTTCTTCGAACGGACCGAAGGGGGCTCCGGGGACTGGGTGACGGTGTTCCGGGAGGCCATCGCCCCGGTGTGCTCCCCGGGCTTCGCCGCGGCCCATGGGGAGGTCCTGGCCCGGCCCGCCGGACAATGGGGTTCGCTGCCGTTCCTGCGGCTCGACCGGACCCCCCAGGGCTGGTCCACCTGGCATGACTGGTTCGAGTCCGCCGGGTATCCGGACAGGACGCCCGACTACACCGGTCTCGGCGACTACCTCTACCTGCTGGAGGCCGCCGTCGCCGGGGCGGGGCTCGCTCTTGGCTGGCGCCACTTCATCGAGCGCCATCTCGATGCGGGGACCCTGGTCATGGCTGCCGGGGGCTACGTCGAGACCGGCCGGTGTCTCTTCGGCCGGCTCACCGAACGCGGGCGCCCGTGGCCGGCCGCCCGGCGGTGCCTGGAGGCTTTCGGCGGCCTGGTGGGGGAGGAGACCGCGCACGGTTGAAGGTGCTGTAGCGGTAGCGACCGGTTGCCCGCGGCAGGCCGGGACGCGGACCGGCCCGGAACCTCACAACACCCCACATACGACTCAGTCAGTCTTGATCATTCCCATGG
>VYFM01000511.1 GCA_009842375.1 Candidatus Poribacteria bacterium
TAAAAGGATCCAAAAATTGGATAAAGCAGCAATGGAAAGTCGCACGTATCCACTATCGCATCGCTTGTGTCCGAAACGATGCACACCATAAAGCAACAAGTGATATTGTTCAAAGCGTCAGTGGTATCGGTATTGAGACGTTAAAAATCACGAATATGCTGAAGAATAGGAAGTTAGCGAAAGCGGTGTCAGATTCAGCATTAGGTGGGTTTCTCTCTAAACTCAAGACCAAAGCAGAAACGCTTGGCATACCTATCACAGAAGCATCGCAGTTCTATGCAAGTAGCAAGACCTGTAGCAATTGTGGATATAAAAAGGAAGACCTAACGCTTTCCGAAAGAACATATCATTGCAGTGAATGTGGGACCTCTATAGATAGAGATGTCAACGCTGCAATCAATCTTAGAAATGTCGCGGTAGGGCATACCGAGACACAAAACGCTTGTGGAGTCCGAGTAAGACCTCGCGTTGAGGCACGAGAGACGGAAGCAGGAAGAGCCGTTTGGCAGCAACAATCGCTGCCAATATAAGAGCGAAGAATCCCCACGCTTTAGCGGGGGAGTATGTCAAGAATATAGGTGACACATGAGTTGGGAAACGCAAACAACAGTCTCTAACGAACAGGTCCAATTTTACAAGGAAAATGGATATGCCACTTATGGACGTATCTTCACCGAATCGGAGTTGGACGAACTTCGTGATTATGTTGATGCAATGATTGAAAATTTACCTGAAGGAAGACGACCAGAACAGATGGATGTGCCACATTTTGAACATCCATATCTATTCAAATATCTCACACATCCGAATGTGTTGAAGGTTATTGAGCGTTTGATCGGTCCTGATATTGTGCTGTGGTCAAGTCACTTTATCAGCAAACGCGAAAAGGACGGGATGGAGGTACCTTGGCATCAGGACGGTGTCTATTGGGGTAAAATGCTGGAGCCGATGCATGTCATCACGATGTGGTTAGCGGTTGATGAATCCAAAGTTGAAAACGGATGCATGCGAGTTATATCTGGAAGTCATAACTTACGCGATCGCCGTTATGAAGCTGTGGATCGGGACAACAACCTTTTTGGTAGGGAAGTCGTAGCGGAAGACATAGACGAATCGAAGGTAGTGAATCTTGAACTTGAGATAGGTGAATGCCATTTTCACGATGCATGGACGATTCACAATTCCAGTCCGAATGTATCCCAAAAACGTCGGTGTGGTTATACGATGCGTTACATGCCTGCAAATGTGCGATTTCACGGGGCAAATTGGGCGCGGACTCATCACATCTATCTTCTGCAAGGTGAGGATAAGACAGATGGCTATAATACTTATGAACCTGTGCCAGAATATTAACGATTTAGAGAGGAGTACTTATGCGACCCTATTTTGATGTTCATTGCCATATCGGTATGACAGTATCCCGCGCACCGGTTATTGGACAGAGTGTTGGTAGGTGTTTGGCACGGATGGCATCTGCGGACGTTATCGGTGCAATTCCGTGTCCTACTGCTGGGGGACCGCAAGCGCGCGGCGTATTAGACACACGAACACAGAACGAGACAATCGCAAATGCTTGCCGAAAGTATCCAGAACGTTTCCCTATCGGACTTGGAATTGTGGAAGTTCGACATGAACAAGCAGGTGTAGACGAACTTGATAGAGCAATGCAAGACGATGGATTAGTCGGATTTGTGTGCCATCCCGCGTTGTCGGGTCATTCACTTGGCGGTGAATTACATGCTTTCCTTGAAGTTGTGGGAATGCACAACGGATTGTGTCTACTGCATCAAGCAGGTTCCACGAGGAACATTGCTATTTATGCAGAACGATTTCCAAGTATAACTTTCATCATCGGACATGTTTCAATGAACAAAGCAGGACAACTTGATGCCATTGCACATTGTGCAAAGCAGGAAAATATTTGGTACGATGTTGCACAAAAACCTCCTGGAGATGAAAGTTGGGACTTAGTGCATCTTGTGAATAACCTCTGTAAAGAGAGACTTATGTTCGGTAGTGACCTGCCGTATTACGATTTCCGCTTAGTCCAAGCGCAAATTGAAACAGCAAACCTTGATGACGAAACGAAGGAACAGATTGCCTATCAAAATGCCGTGCGGCTGGTTCAGCAATACCGACCTGACTGGCTACCGACGTTAACACCCATAACTCCACCTCAGTTATATTCAGAACAGGAAATGTGGGATGCTAACGGGGCAAGATTAAAATAATAGAACAAATGGTCTATTTAACGATCTCCACTGCACGTATCCGATGTCGGAGAACGAGGATACAGCCGACAGTCAACGCACTTAATATCAGGAACGTGATAGACCAGTGTGTGGTGTAGTTGTTATCTGAGGCGAAAAGGACTGATCCAAGACGATCATAGTTTGCCCAAATAGAAACTAAAGCGACGTTGCTTGTTCGCAGAACTATTATTAGGATGCCGTGGAGGACAGGCAATCCAAACCAAACAGCACAAAAACCGATAGTCGCATACCGAGAATTTGTTGTTAGTGATGAGAAAACCAACATCAGTAGACTCGTGATGGTGGTGACTACTATTGAATAGCCAATGATGGAGAAAACTATCCAGAAATTCTCTTTAAAGAAGTTAAAATCAGATAGCAACAGTTGTTCCAGAAATAGCAACATCCCGGGGACCAACGTTATGCATGCAAGCAATATACCGACTGCAGCAAATTTTCCGATGAGGTAATCTACCCATGAAATCGGTTTAGAAAGGTAAAGAGAGAGGGCATTGCTCTTTAGATCGTTGGCAATTAACCCCGCACCACCAAATATTGCAATTATCGCAACAAAAAATCCTGATATAAACTCAATTCTAAAAATAAAGCGTTGAAAAAACGCTGAGTCGACCTTAAAAGGAAAATCCATATAACCGAACTGATTGATTAAATAGATTATTACAGCGTGTACCACGATGTAAATAACCGGTGGGATAGCGATAATTAGTCGAACGATTTTGCGTTTTGCCAACAACTTCAATTCAGCTTTTGCAATCACCCACCACCGTGTGTAGTTCCGAGGTTTTAACGTGCCTTCCCAATGTCGATAATCTTGTGTGTGTATAGGCATTGTTAATTTCTATATATAGCAGTTTTTTCTATGGTATCCGTAAAAGGTCCCTGTTTTTCTGTCTTTACCTCAACAGTAATAACTCCGGTTGTCGTATCTCGGTCTGGGTCTTCATCAATTAGTGCGCGAGGTATTTCTGCCTTCAGGAGTCTATCAAGACTATTCAGTTCCTGTCCCCATCGCACATCAACAAGTCTGCCATCGTAAACTAACCGGTTTCTCTCACCATTACGCATTGAATAGATTTTTGCGTTTGTGACAAAGTCAGCGTCTGAAATAGTGCTAACACCGACACTTGGACTGAGGATACTTTGGTTCCATATTAGTGGAATTCCATGTTTATCAGTCAGATAGATGGTGATATTTATTCGATCAACACGCGGTTCAGATATGATGCTGATACCTTCAAAATTTTGAATTTCCCCTGTTCCGCATGCAAGCAGTGTGAATATGCAGATGCAGACGAGAATAACTGCTCGTAATTGCAATTTTAAGCGAAACACGTGAATCTCTCCTTTTGAATTTTATGGCATCTACAGACTCCTTTAACGAAGGTCTTCTTATACATTATACTCTTTTTATGTATATGTTTTTAATCCTAAATAATTCCTGTAGTGTGTAGAGT
>VYFM01000365.1 GCA_009842375.1 Candidatus Poribacteria bacterium
AATGATAATATGAAAAAGATCCGGTATATGCTGATCATGTTCTTTGTAGTTTTACATGGATTAGCATCAGCCCAAAACCTCGCAGACCGAGTGGTGGAACACACATACCCAAACGGCTTGAAACTCTTGATGATTGAACGACATACTTCCCCTACTGTTGCTCCATACATCCTTTTCAAAGCAGGTTCTGTGGATGAATCCGATGATTCGCGCGGAATTGCACATATGCTTGAACACATGCTATTCAAAGGAACAAAAACTATAGGGACAACAGACTATGATAAAGAGAAAGTCATCCTTGCAGAAATAGATAAAATTGGTGATATGCTTGACATGGAGCGAGCAAAAGGCACAAAAGCAGACGCAGCAAAAATCACAGAATTGGAAGAACAACTCAAAGTGAAACAGGAAGCAGGTAAAGAATGGGTTGTCTCTGGAGAATATACTGAAATCTATACACAACACGGTAGCACCGGATTTAACGCTGGTACATCAGTTGACTATACAATATATACCGTGGAATTACCTTCCAACAAATTGGAACTATGGGCAATGCTGGAATCTGATAGGCTTAAGAATGCAGTGCTAAGGCAATTTTATGTCGAGCGTGAAGCAGTCAAAGAAGAACGACGTATGGTGGTGGAAACACGTCCTGGTGGTAAACTGTATGAACAGTTTATGGCTGCTGCATTCACTGCACACCCTTATGGCATGCCAATAATCGGATGGCCCTCTGATATTGCCATGCTTAACCGCAAAAAAGCAGAAGATTTTTTCCGTATCCACTACGCACCGAATAATTCAGTAATGGTCATTGTGGGAGATATTAATGCTGAAAAGGCAATCAAACTCATTGAAAAGTATTTCGGAGATATTCCTTCACAACCACTCCCAGATGAAGTCACTGTTCGTGAACCCGCACAAGAAGGGGAACGTAGAATAGATGTAGAATACGATGCAGAACCCCAAATGATGATCGGTTTTCATAAACCTACTATCCCGCACTTTGACGACTATGTACTTGATATGATAAGTGCTATCCTCTCAGATGGACGCACTTCTCGCTTTTACAAGAATATCGTTGAAACCGGTATTGCAGTATCCGTTGATTCAATAAATGGCTACCCAGGTGCACGATACAATAATCTCTTTTTCATAAATGCTACACCTCGTTCACCTAATACAACTACGGATGTGGAAGATGTCATTTATACACAACTGGAAAAGCTAAAAACAGAACCTGTTGAAGACAAGGAATTCAAACGTATCCTTAAACAGATTGATGCCGGATTCATTCGTGCTCTTAGTTCAAATGCTGGTATGGCAAATCAACTTGCGTTCTATGAAGGAATCGCAGTGACTGGCGATACATTCTTGACTGGCGAAAAAAGATGTATGAAATAACTACTGACGACATCATGAGAGTAGCTAACACTTATTTTACAAAGAGTAATCGCACAGTAGCCACACTTGTCAAGAAGGAAGCAGAACCAGTTGAGGAAATTGTAGACGAGGAGGAAATCGAATAATGTATAAACAAGTAACGCAAGTATTTATTATATCAACCTTTATTTTTTGTTTTCTTTTCACATCAACTTTACTGACTTATGCTAAGCCACATGAAGATCTGGTATTTGAACCAATTAAATTCAAACCTCCGGTTCCACAAAAACACACACTGTCAAACGGAATGGTCTTGTATTTAATTGAAGATCATGAGTTACCTGTTTTTGACATCAGTGGACTCGTCAAAACAGGAACTATTTACGATCCTATAGACAAGATCGGTTTAGCATCTATCTTCGCAAGTGTCATGCGGACAGGTGGAACTGAATCACGGGTGCCAGATGCATTGAACGAAGAACTTGAATCTATGGCAGCATCTGTTGAAGTCGGCATGTCCCCTGAATACGGATCAGTCAGTCTGTCAACTATGGCTGAAGACATAGAGAAGGGATTGGAAATATTCGCTGATGTTTTACGTAACCCTGCCTTTCGTGAAGATAAATTGGAACTGAGAAAACAGCAAGCTACTGAAGCAATTCGCAGAAGAAACGACAACCCCATACAACTGGCATGGCGCAACTTCTCTGCAATCTTATATAGCACTGATCACCCCTTCGGATGGTACTCTGAAATTGAAACCGTTGAAAGCATTACAGTCGAAGATCTAAAGACTTTCCATGCAAAATACTATCATCCAGACAACATCATGCTTTCAATTACAGGTGATTTCGATACCGAAACCTTAATCTCTCAACTTGAGAAAGTGTTTGATGGTTGGGAAAATAAAGATATAGAATTTCCACATATTGCTGACATAGAGAACACACCTGTACCTTCTGTAAACCATATTCATAAAGATCTTCCACAGACAACAATGTTAATAGGTCATTACGGTATCAAAAGGTCTCCAGATTTCCCCGATATATATGCGCTGCGCGTGATGAATGATATTCTTGGTGAGGGTGGTTTTACATCTCGGTTGATGATGGAAGTTCGCGAAAAGCACGGACTCGCATATATGGTCGGGAGTCTTATGACAACAAGTTTATACACGAATCCGGGGGAATGGTTTGCCTATTCACAAACACGTACAGAGAAAACTGCAGAAGCAATTTCGCTTATCATAGACATTGTAGGCGATCTACGTGAAAATCCAGTCCCTTCAGACGAACTTCAGCGCACCAAAGATTCACTAATCAATTCTTTTGTATTTGGCTTTGAGAGTAGTTCACAGATTGCTTTTCAGCAGATGATGCTTGACTACCGTGGATACGCTCCCGGCTTCCTCGAAACCTTCACAGACAATATTGCTAAGGTCACTGCAGAGGATGTACAGACTGTCGCTCAGAAATACCTCCATCCTGATGCACTGACGATTGTCACAGTTGGGAATCAAGAGAATTTTGATAGACCATTGAGCGAATTCGGAGAAGTGAATGAGATAGAAATTAAGCAGCCCGTACCACCACCTGCTGAACCGATACCTGAAGCAAGTGACACTGACATCGCTAAAGCAAAAGAAATCATTGCTGCTGCAGTTAAGGCACATGGAGGATTAGAAAACTTGACTGCTGTTAAAAATGCTGTATCAGAATCAAATTCTACAGTCACTATAGGTGGTGAGAGCGCAAATTTGCAGGTGAAATTCTTACATCTCTTTCCAGACAAACTACGACAAGATGTTAAGACACCTCAGGGTACAATGAGTTATGTATTTGATGGAGAAGCTGCCTATTTGGTGTCAAGTATGGGAACACAACCATTACCACCTGAAATATCAAGATCGTTTAATGATTCTGTTTTCAGAGAAAATATCCTACTTCTAACAAACTTGGCACAGAATCTTATACCCGTTCAATATTCTGGAACAGAAGAGGTGCAAGGTGATCCTGCAGCAGTATTACTTGTGAAACAACCTTCTGGAGAAACGCTCAAGATTTATATCAGTGAACAGACACATCATGTTGTAAAATTTGTTTTTCGCGAAACTGAACAAGGTGTTACTCTCAACAAAGAACAACGCTTTGCTGACTATCGTGATGTCAACGGCGTAAAAATGCCATATCACATCGTGCAGTATATTAATGGAAATCCATACATTGAAAATCGTATCAGTAGTATTGAGTTTAACACTGAAATTGATGAAACACTGTTTGAGATACCAGAATGAAGGGAATTAACTGGCAATCCCAAGCATTTATGCTTGGGTCTAAAAAACTT
>VYFM01000219.1 GCA_009842375.1 Candidatus Poribacteria bacterium
AACAATCTATTTTTCTTTTCACTTTTCTTACTCCAAGACCTATGTAGGTCATTGTATACTTGAATGGAAGTGTGAATTATTGTGTCAATGTATATGTTTATGGGGTGTGAAGTTTATGTGGATGTGGTAGTATCCTGTGTGGAACAGAGCGTTACCTGTGCGATAGCGTAATCTTCAGCATGTGAAAGACTGACAAAGGAACTAACAACTCCAAGTTCTGAGGCGTATTGCTTAACCTTTCCGTGTAAGATGAGCGTTGGTTTTCCAGAAGTGTCAGCACATATTTCTACATCTTGCCAATACATCCCAACCGTTAAGCCAGTCCCAAGGGCTTTTAGAGTTGCCTCCTTTGCAGCGAACCTTGCAGCAAGCCTACCGTAACGAGTTGGTTTTTTTCCGCAGTATGTTAGTTCTTGATGTGTATAGACGCGTTGTTCAAACTTACTTCCCCAACGTTGAGAAAGTTGTCTAATCCGTTCTACCTCAATAATATCTATGCCGATCCCTTGTATTTTATGTTGGAGCATCAAATTTTGTAAGTCGGTTTCAATTAACGATATAGGGCATCAGTAATACGGGCTGCGCGTGCAGCGGCTTTTACATCATGAACACGGACAATATCAACGCCATGTGTAATTGACCAGCACACCGATGCCAGAGTGCCTTCGACTCTTTCTGTTACAGGCAGATCTAACAAGTTGCCTATAAAGGCTTTACGCGATGTGCCAATTAATAATGGTTTGTTGAGGTGTTTGAATTCGTCAAGGTGTTTTAAAATCTGTATATTCTGTTCTGTTGTTTTACCAAACCCGATTCCTGGGTCAATAATTATTTTATCAGTGTCAATACCTTTGTGTTCCGCGTTCCTGATCCAATTCGCTAATTCCGCGTAAATTTCTCTTACTACATTTTTATATTTTGGTGCTTGTTGCATGGTGCGAGGTGTTCCCTTCATGTGCATAAGAACCACACCCGCTTCCATTTCTACTGTAACCTGTGCCATTGCAGTATCTCCCTGCAATGCGGTAATATCATTGATAATATGTGCGCCTGCTTCAAGTGCTTGTTGTGCAACAATCGCTTTTGAAGAATCAATGGAGATTACTGTTTCCAATTTTTCCGAAACGAGCGCGTCAATTACTGGTAATACTCTATCCAACTCTTCCTTTGCGGTAACTGGTTCTGCCCCTGGGCGAGACGACTCTCCACCGATATCAATAATAGTGGCACCGTCTGCTACCATGGTCTTCGCATGTGATATAGCGGTTTCAAGGTCTAAGTAGGCTCCTCCATCTGAAAATGAGTCGGGAGTGATATTCAAAACACCCATGATATGGGTATTCCCACCAAAATTGATCTGCTTACCTCTGCAATTCATGTAAGGGATTTTACAGGCATCTGTGGTCGAGGACCAAGGATATCTTCAATTTCTTCGGTTATAAGTGTTTCACGTTCTAACAGGGCATCTGCAAGCATTTTCAAACCATTAAGGTTCGTCTCGATTATATCTCTCGCTCTATCGTAACATTCCATCACAATATCATGCACTGCTTTATCAATTGCGATAGCGGTCTGCTCACTGTAATCTTGGTGTACAGCCAATTCTTTACCGAGGAAAACCTGTTCATCTCTTCTTCCGTAGGTCAATGGTCCTAAGGGACTCATTCCCCATTGGGTGACCATATGTCTTGCCAGACGTGTTGCCCGTTCAAAATCACTTTGTGCACCAGTCGTCTGTTCACCAAAGATAATCTCTTCTGCTACCCGTCCACCCAAAAATACGATGATATCTGCAATGAGTTTCTTTCTATTGGGATTATGACGTTCTTCAAGTGGGAGGAGTGCGGTGACACCTAAAGCTCTGCCGCGTGGTACAATAGTACATTTATAGTTTGGATCGCTTTCAGGAACAAAGTGCGATAAGATTGCATGTCCAGCTTCATGATAAGCAGTGATGCGTCTCTCTTCATCACTAATGACCAAACTTCTACGTTCAGGTCCCATCATGACGCGATCTTTTGCTTCATCAAAACATGCCATATCAATGTGTTCTTTGTCTTCCCTTGCTGCAAGGAGTGCGGCTTCGTTTGCCATATTTTTTAGGTCAGCACCCGAAAATCCTGGTGTTGCTTTTGCTAAAATTTCTAAGTTGACATCGTCGGCAATTTTAAAAGGTTCTTTTGTATGGACACCAAGAATAGCTTTTCTACCCCGTACATCTGGCAAATCAACGATAATCTGGCGATCGAATCTACCGGGTCGCAATAATGCCGGATCCAAAACATCTGGACGGTTTGTCGCTGCAATCATAATTACAGTTTCGGATTCCTCAAATCCTTGCATCTGAACAAGCAGGGCATTTAGGGTTTGTTCTCGCTCGTCGTGTCCACCACCGATACCTGCTCCCCGATGTCGTCCAACTGCGTCAAGTTCATCAATAAAGATAATGCATGGTGCATTTTTCTTGCCTGTTTCAAACAGGTCTCGGACCCTTGAAGCACCGACACCAACAAACATCTCAACAAAATCGGAGCCGCTGATACTAAAGAATGGGACATCTGCTTCACCTGCGACAGCTTTTGCCAACATCGTTTTCCCTGTTCCAGGAGGACCGACTAACAAAACACCTTTAGGTATTGTGCCGCCGAGTCGTTCATATTTTTTAGGGGCTTTGAGAAAATGGATTACTTCTTCAAGTGCCTCTTTTGCTTCATCAACTCCTGCGACATCTGCAAAGGTAACTGGTTTCTCAGTTTCGGTATGAAGTCTTGCCTTGCTTTTTCCGAAAGAAAGAGCACGGTTTCCACTCCCTTGCATCTGACGGGAAAGGAAAATCATCAAACCTAAAAATATCAATAAGGGTACGACTGTTGTTCCGAAAACAAGCAGCCAATCAGGAAAACTTGACCTGGGTTTGTTTCTATACCGTATCCCTTTTTGATCTAATAACTTTTGTAAACCATAATCTTCAACTGTGTCCCGACTGGCTTTAAATGCACCACGCCACTTTTCTGGGAACATTACATTTTCAGATGTCTGTTCGGCTATACTTCTCTGATCTGCTATAATTCCTGGCACCACGCCATCACGAAACTTTCCTTCAACCCATTCATCATCAAGAAGTAGATATCCTTCAATAGGATCTTCTCGATTTTGGATGTACAAATGAAAATCGGATGTTGCCATTTCGTAAACTTGGTCACTTCGATTGATAATTTGGTAAATAGCAACAACAACGACCAATCCCAGAATAAACCACACGAGCATGTTTTTTGTGTTCTTGTTCACAACCAATCGCCTCGTTTCTATAAAAAAATATGGACTTTTTACGATGCTGCAGACTATGGCATGCATCCATAGAACAAACTCACAAGAGTATGTTCAAGCAATGTTAGTGACAACTTGCTTGGTCTGTGTCTGTTATAGTAATATGTATATTGTAATTTTCAACAAATTATAACACACTTTTTGCATAATATCAACTGAATTTGAAAAAATCCTGTCATAGTCGTATTCAAAAACTAATTCCTCAGTTATTTTTATCAATTCTTTATATTGCTGAAAAGGTTATTTTAGATGAGGAAATTTATCGTCCTATTTTGCTTTATGGGTTCGTGATGTAGAGTTATTTAGCTTTCTATAGAATGTGCTAAAAATTGTGACGTTTTGCACGTCACAGTGACGTTTTGCATCCAGTCAGGACAAGGAAAGTGACGCGAATTTCA
>VYFM01000341.1 GCA_009842375.1 Candidatus Poribacteria bacterium
CTAATTTGTCAATATACCTGCTCATATACCTCATAAAATCATGTATCTGTAAAGAACGCGGGTTAAATTGGGCTGTCCATTGTGTTGCTGCATCTTTTGCTAATATAGGGATGTCTGTTGACTTGATAGCCTGTTGCACATCACATTGGTGGAGTGTGTTTGGTAAGTCCCCCGTGTTCATCAATGTTTCAATTCTGTCTGCTAAATTGCCATCTGGATATAGTTCGTTATAGAATTCACCTGCTATAGTCTTATTAAGACGTATAACCTGCGGTAACATAAGTGCTACAGCGACTCCGTGGGTGATTCCGTATCTTGCGGTTAGCGGATTTGCACATGCGTGTGCTGCACCTAACATAGAATTTTCTATCGCGAGTCCCGCAAGATATGCTCCAAACAACATCTTACCTCGTGCCTTAACATTATTCGGTTCAAGTGCCATCTTGTAATATGTATTCAACAATCTCCAAGCTTGTAGGGAGAACATTTGTGACATAGGATTGCATCTTGTAGACACATAACTTTCAATAGCATGTGCGATTGCATCTATACCCGTAATTGCCGCAACTGATCTTGGTAAGGTTTCGGTTAGCGTAGGATCTAAAATTACCGTTTCGAATTTTGCTTTTTTATCCCCACATGCCATTTTGATGTGAGTATCTTCTTGGGCAATTAATGCATAAGATTGTGCCTCACTTCCAGTACCGATTGTTGTAGGAATACCTATGGAAGGAAGCATCGGTTTGGTTGCTTTGTTTGTTCCCCAATAGTCCTCCATTTTTCCGCCATTTGTCAGCAGAAAATTGACACCTTTTGCACAATCCATTGCACTCCCACCACCAAGACCTATAATAAGGTCAATTGGGGCATTGGAGAATGCAAATTGAAGGGCAGCATTTACATGTTTGGTCGTTGGATTAGGCTCAACATTAGTAAACACATAACAAGGAATCTTCTCGCTATTTAGAGATGAATAGGCACGTTCCAAAATTCCTGCTTCTTCAATTCCGGGGTCAGATACAATTAGAATGCGACTACCACCGAGTGTAATAGTCGCTTCAGCAAGTTTATCAATGCTGTTTTCACCAAAGATGACGCGTTGAGTAAATTCCGAATCAAACACTTCCATTACATTTCATACCGCTTTTGGATGGAATCATTGAATAATCTGAACAATTATATCAGATATTTGCAGGTATTTCAAGGATGAATGACAGGGGTGTGTAAAGTTTTTGGCATGTGTTTTGTCAGAATCGCGGAGGACGCGGATTGCACAGATGAACGCGGATTTCTGAGTCTTCATCTTCCAATCCCATTTAAAAAGAATAACATCAATCCATTGAAAGCGAGGACAGGACATCGAAAACATATCTGCGTCATCCATGAAATCTGTGATTCAGATAGAAAAAACTGCTAAACTTCTCGGATTAAACACTCTAGACCAAACTTTTGCCAAATACTTTACACACCCATGAATTATCCCGCGTCTGTGTTAATGGATGTCTGTATACCAGATGAATTTAAATCACCCTATCTTACCCAAGGTCGAGCCTGTTTGATTGATAAATTTCCATCTTTAGTGATCTTGAATTCAATTTCCATAGCAAATTCTCCATCCAAAGAGGCATTATAGAGACGACTGAATTGGTTGTGTATTGTTGCCAAATACCTATTCAATTGCTGCAAATAATTGTTTGTCAAAATCTGACTATCATCTGTTTTTTGGTTTGATTTTGACACGATTCTATAGTTGTTACTATCTCTCCAATCTAATAAAATCTCTTCAGGAATTGAGTATTCTTCAGGATTCGTCACAAGGTTCTCACCTACTTGGGTGTTGAGATAGTAATTCCCTATGGTCTGATATACGACATCATCAGTCACCGCAACACCATTTGCTAATTCATTTTCAAAATTTGGATGGATAAGTACACCCATTGCAGTCGTAAGATGGTCAATACGATAGAAATCGCGTGCCTCATAAGCCCTGAAATTCCAAAGACTTGCATACACCTGCTTTATCGATTTTGACAGATGCCCTTCGTCTGGATTGTGTGTAAAGGAGTCGTATAAACCAGCACCACTGAAACCGGGTAAATCCTCATTGTTGGTACTTGATCTGCATCGTAGGGAAGTGCCATCAGAAAAAGACTCATGTAAATCTGAAAGGGAAGTCATCATCCAATCAGGCATGTTCCCTTGTTTGATTTCTTTCCTAAATTCCTTCAATTCTGCAATTTTAACGTCGTAAGAATTTTGAAATTCCTTACTATTGAGTAACTTCTCAGCTTTTGAATAAAGGTCATTATGTTTCATAAATTCGTCATAATAGTAGAATGGTATTCCATACCCATCAGGAACGGTCCCCTTTGATAATTCAAAAGTTCTTAATGTGGCAATATTAGCCGTTTTCACACCGAAACTATCGGAGTCAGAGAAGTCAATATCATCAAGTTGCATAAACTTTTTGATAGACAGGTTTCGTTTAGGTATCTGGGCTTTCGGTGGACGAATTGAAGCAAAATGTGTTTCTACCTCATTTTGTGTTGCTTCCCTAATTTCATATCCATCATGGTTTACCTTAAAATAGACGTACTTGCCGATAAGCGGTTTTATGTCTTTGTTTTCCCAGGCTTGTGTGATGAAAGCGTTTGGGACTTTATCCTGTAATGCACGAAGATTGACGTGTGACAGCGGTGTTTGCCGGACTCCTGTTATAATCCCAGCAACCCGTGGCATCTCGTTTGGTAGGGTTTTACAGATAACAATATCGCGAGGGGATGGCTGTTCATCTAACTCTAATATCCGTAATCTACCATAAGATTTTTCTTCATTCAGAGGAAGGTAACCTATGTTTGCGTATATATCGTCCTCAAAATAGACAGGGAATTCAGCGGTATCATACAGTGCTATTTCGCGTCTATATATTCCAATTGCTCCCCATAATGGACAATATCCTAATCTATCTTTCAGTATAGGCATTTTTTCTACGAGAAGATCATGAACGAGTTTTATTTGTGTAAATGGAAATGCATCGTTTGGATTAAACTCAAAAGTATATACGCCTTGTTCTCCATTTGGTGAAGTAGCAAGCGGACGAAAACTTAGCACACCTCGCATCTGTCCACCTCCTCTTCCCAAACCTGCAGCCTGCATAAAACTTCCGTGTGACCGATGCGTCTTTGTATTCATGAAATATAGTTGTGGGTTTTGTGTATTGGTATTTTCGACCTGAAATTTCACGTACTCTATACCGATAAGTTGTGTATCAATTTTGACATCAGTGCCTTGGTATGCCAGTTTTTTGAATGTTTCTCTGTCAGGAATGGTTGCCGCACCATCCTTGAATTGAACTTGTTCTGGATTCAGACGAGGTCCTGTTGGTTGTCTGGATCCGCGCGATCTACCCGTTCTATTTCTTGTCTGAGGTTGGTTTTGAAATCTGTTGCGTAATTCACTTATCTGAGATTCACTGAATTGCGATCCCCTTTCCTGTTCAATCCTCATAACTCTTATCATGAGATCCTTTTCTGAAGTATTAAGTTCACCGTTCTTATCAAAGTCGAATCGTGCTTCATCTTTTGTAAGAGGTTGTTGAGAGAATGTATTGAGTACAATGTTGAGTAAAAAAATGAGTACAATAGTGGATATGATTGCTTGATGTATATTTTTCATTGGTTTCCTCATTTGTAAAACTGATTATATTCAAAAGTAGTTTCCT
>VYFM01000259.1 GCA_009842375.1 Candidatus Poribacteria bacterium
GTTTCTGTTTATTGTGTTTATCGGGACTGTATCTTCTGCTGTGTTTGGACACAGTGATTCCCCGACTTTGTTAGAGGATGTGAACAAAGACGGGGTGGTAAATATCCAAGACTTGGTGCTTGTTGCTAACGCTATTGGACAGCAGCGTGATCGCACGGCTTTACATGATCCTGATGTCAATCGCGATGGGGTTATCAATGTCCTTGATCTTGTTCGCGTTAGCAATCGTTTTGGTGATACATTACCGGATGAGCATTCAACTTATCACGCTATTCAAGAGTATATTTTTGATAAAAGTTGTGCGAATGGTGCGTGCCATGCGGCACCGACAAATGTCGCTGGTTTGAACCTCAGTTATGTGAGTTCTTATGATGAGATAGTAGGACAAGTTCCAGAGAACCCGGCAGCGGCGGCTGCGGGTATGAAACTTGTTGATCCAGGTAATCCTGAAAATAGTTTCTTATTGACGAAACTGATTTCACCTATAGCACAGGAGCATGGGACCAGAATGCCACTTGGTAGTGGCGTGCTTCACGATGGCAAAATAGATGCTATTCGGAAATGGATTGCTGCCGGTGCACCACAGACAGGTAAAATAGACGCGATTGGTGATCTTGGTGTGCTACGTGACCCCGAAGAAATATTTGTACCACCACCACCACCGCTACCTGGGCATGGTTATCAGTTGCATTTACCACCTTACAAAATCGAACCCGGCACCGAACGCGAGGTCTTCTTCGCAACACAGATCCGTGATGAAAATGGTGATCTGATAGAAGACGATATATTCATCAACGGATACGAGATATTCTATCCGACAGGCAGCCATCACTTTATTTTATACAGGCTCACCGATGCAGCGATAGAAGAGGGCATTCTGCAGGCGGGTGTTACACCGGGAATAGGCGTTGACCCGAACCACGTTTTTCGTGAACTGGATCCATCGGATCCGCAAGCACTTGGAAATCTTGGGACTCACCGGTTCTTTGTTGCTGGGACACAAACTGAGGACTTCTCCTTTGCATTCCCTGAAGGTGTTGCGCTGCGTCTCCCCGGCGACACGCTGTTTGACTTGAATTCTCACTACATTAACTTATTGGGTACAGAAACACTCATCGGTGAGGTCTATATAAATATTTACACGCTTCCACCTGAAGAAGTCAAACATGAGGCAGTAGAGATTTTCGTTTCCAACACGGATATTAACGTTCCACCAGGGCTCACCCGTGTGACGAAAATGGACTGGTATGTTGAAGATGAACTTCAACTACGCGGTGCGCCTTCGGATGCTATCTTAAATGTAATAATGCTGACATCTCACATGCATAGACATGGTGAGTTATTTGAAATTACGCGGATGTCAACAAATGAATTGCTCCATAGAAGTATCGTTTATGATGATGCACCTATTACATTCTATAACCCACCGCTGATGCTTGACGCGACGGATGGACTGAGTTTTCAGTGTACCCATAACAACTACGATCGCGATGTACCGATTGAGTTCGGATTTACATCTGAAGACGAGATGTGCATAATTGTCGGGTATTATTATCTTTCAATGACAGCGGATACCAATGAAGATTAACTGCCAATACACTTATTTCAATAAGGCAAGGAGAGTTAGAACATGAAATTTACCAACATTGTGTCTTGTCAGAAGACACTTTTAGTATTATGCCTGATCTGCTGTTTCACACTGACAGCGACCGCGGCAAACTATTATCCATCTGAAATCGGCAATACCTGGGTATTTATGAGTACCGATGGCGGTGAGCAACTCACTTATACACTTCAAGCACCTGAGAATACGGATGTTGAAGGGCTTATTGTGCTCAAGATTATGAATGAGGTAATCGGGACAGACAACACCAGCACGGACATATACGGAGTCACCGTTGAAAATGATGGCAGTCTTTTATTACATTATAGCGTGACGGATCAGGGTGCTTTGGGCATTGCAGAAGCGACTTACGTACCGCCGGTCACTTTCTTTCCAGCCGATTTACCCCTCGGACATACCTGGCAAATACTGACAGAAACAACACTCGAACTGGCGGGTGCAGTGACCACCACAAGCACGATAAAAGTAGTCGCAATTGAAGACGTACAGACACCAGCGGGTGTATTTGAGAACTGTGTCAAGTTGGAAATAAACCAAAAAGATGTCACAGCATTCGCAGTTCTACGCAAGACTTCATACCAATGGTTAGCACCTGATGTGGGTCCCGTCAAATTTCTAAGTGCTCAAGATATTCTGTTCGAATTGCAGAGCTACAACTTAGTAGAACCGAGAATGGAAGCCCCTTTGATGGAGGTTTCTATTGAACAGAAACCCACTAAGGACGCACAACAGATAAAAATAGATATTCAACTGAATAGTGGTAAAGATGTTGCAGGATATAGCGGTTTGGTTGTCTTCGATGCCACGGTGTTAAAATATATCTCGGCAACACAAGGGAATTACCTACAGAGTGGCGGTATTTTCATCCGTCCGATGCTTCATGAAGATGATACTTACGCCCTCTCGCTTGATGTCGGTGATGTCATGCAGACCGGTGCCACAGTAACTTTCGGAGAACAAAAACTTTCAGTGTCGGAATTCTTTTTCAAAATTCCTGAAGTGCCTCCCGAATTCGCACGTCCGGGTGCGGAATATTGGGGCATCTCGATTCTTGGTTCAGCCCCGCTTGGTGCGGACACGCACCTACCTGTTGCAACAGATGGTAATGGCACACTCGTGACACTTACATTTGAAGTTTTTGACCCAGATACACCCGCCATCATTGCTTTACCGAATCTGATACTATCCGATTCCTTTGATGCTCCCCTACCTGTCACGATCCGAGAGATGGTAATCACTAACTTGGTGCCACTGATCGATGAAGATCTTTCGACCGATGTCAATGGTGATGGTGAGGTCAATATCTTGGATTTGGTACGTGTTGCTTCCTATTTCGGAGAACCTGTATCAGACGAAAATGCAGCCGCAGATGTCAATGGTGATGGTAAAATAAACATCTTAGACTTAGTACGGGTTGCACAGGATTTTGGTAAGTCAACGACAGCACCGGTTAATGAGTAGAAAATCAATGAAACTTACGCTATTGAGGTAATACTATTTCTAATTGACAAAGTATCATTACGACTTTTAGTTTCCTTGTATGCTGTCTGTTATGTCTGTTGTTTGCGACTATATCATTTGTCACAGAAGCAGAACTCAAGGAACCACTAATCGAGTTGGCACAATACAGATTGTATAAATACAACATTGCCAGCGGTAAACTCACAACGCTCTATGTGCCATCAGATGAAAATGTCTACTCAGTGGATTGGATTAGTGATGATGTGCTACTTGTATCCTGCAAGACAAAAAGTAACGTGGGGATGCTAAAGCAATAAATCAGACAAATTCAAAGGACAAAAAACTCACAGGATTGCGGATAAATATGCTTTGATATTCATTGTTCTTTGCTTTGCTTTGGCCGCCCTATTGTTTTGAGATAACCGAAATAAGTCCACAATATAAGTTTGACAACTGAAACTGATCCTAATATTTCAATATGTGGGTGAAAGTCTAATATTCACGGACACATCAAACAAAACGTAATTTGTTTGATTGGACTTGTGAACTAGCGTTATATAATTGCATTTAAGGCAGGGTTATTCAGTTTTCAATATTTTTTCACAAGTGTTTATTTTTTATGTATAGC
>VYFM01000663.1 GCA_009842375.1 Candidatus Poribacteria bacterium
TTAATGGTATTACCGGTGTTTGCAGACGGTCACGGTCACGGAGATAGTATCCTTGACAAAGTGAAGAAAAGAGGGCGTTTGATTTGTGGTGTCAATAAAGAACTTCCTGGGTTCGGTTATATTGGTCAGGATGGAACATTTCAAGGATTTGACGTAGATTTTGGTCGTGCAATTGCAGCGGCAGTTTTTGGGGATCCGGACAAAGTTGAGTTCCGTTCCTTAAAGGCAGCAGACAGATTTCCTGCTCTTCAAACAGGGGAAATAGATGTCTTAATCCGCAATACTACTTGGACGTTAACCCGTGACACTGCTAACGGTGCAGACTTCTGTCCTCCTAACTTTTATGATGGTCAGGGGTTTATGCTGCGTAAAGACTTGGGTATAACATCACTGAAGGAACTCGACGGTGCTACTATCGGTGTCACAGCTGGGAGTACCACAGAGTTAAATCTTGCAGATAAAATGCGAACATTGGGTATCAAGGTTGAATCTATTGTTTTTGAGGAAACTGAAACGCTTTACCAGAGTTATGATCAAGGACGTTGTGATGCGGTAACAAGCGATAAGTCTCAACTTATTGCCCGCAAACAAGCATTGAAAAATCCTGATGAGCATATCATTCTTGATGTAACGATTTCCAAGGAGCCATTAGCACCTGTCACCGTTCATGGAGACAACAAGTGGAATGATGTTGTGAGTTGGGTTGTTTATGCCACGTTCTATGCAGAGGAACACGATATAACACAAGCTAAGGTCAAGAACCTTAAATCCAACAACCCAGAAATTCAGCGTTTTCTTGGAGATACCGGAGATATCGGTGAGTTACTTGGGTTGCCGAAGGATTGGGCGCGCCAAGCCATTGGTGCTGTCGGTCACTATGGTGAGATCTTTGAACGTAACCTAACCCCTCTCGGTCTTCCACGTGGTGTCAACAAACCTTGGACAGAAGGTGGTTTGCTTTACGCTATGCCGTTCCGTTAGATATTGCTTCTTGTCTGAATCACGGATTTTCACAGATTACACAGATTTCGCGGATTATTTGCTTGGTATTCCAAGGTGCTATTGACAAGTTTAGCATTTCCGTGGAGCAGGTAGATAATCCGCATTCTGTAAGATACTGAATGTATGAGGCGTGTGAATTGCGCGACTACATACGTGTATCTATTTAATGTCAACCAGTCACATAGAAATAGAATTATTTCTATAAATCAAGGGAAATACATGGCAAATTATCAAGAATTGGCACAACTCGTTTGGAATGTGGCGGATGATGTGCTGCGAAATTTGTTTAAACAACATGAATACGGGGACATCACCCTCCCGTTTCTGGTGTTGCGTCGGTTGGACTGCATTTTAGAAGAGGAGGGACGAAAAGAGAAGGCTATCAGTACTTACAATCAGTATAAGGATCAAGTACCCGAAGAATCCTTACCAGCAATTATCACAAGTAACATAAACACCGATTTCTACAATATCTCCAAATATGACCTTTCACGTTTGAAAAACGACCCAAACAATATCTATCTCAACTTTGAGAACTACATCGGTGGCTTCAGTCAGAATGTCCGCGACATCATTGAAAACTTCAATCTTGATCGGTTTATTGATCGGTTGCACAATAATAACCGATTGTTCATCTTCTGTGATAAGTTCACCGAAGTCGATCTACATCCCAATGTAGTGGATAACCGCACGATGGGACTGGTTTTTGAGGAACTGCTCCGTCGATTCTCAGAGATGTCCAACGAAACGAGTGGAGAACACTATACGCCGCGCGATGTCGTGCAATTATTGGTTTCCTTAATGTTTGCGGAACACAGCGAGGATTTACGCGGGCAGGGAGTTATCCGCAGTATTTTTGATCCGTGTTGTGGTACAGGCGGTATGTTGACGATTGGTAAGAAATACTTCCACGAAAACATCAATCCCAACGCTTACATACGTCTGTTAGGACAGGAACTGAACGCGCAGACTTATGCCATCTGTAAATCGGATATGCTCATTACTGGAGAAGATCCCGATAATATTCGGCACGGTTCCAGTCTTTCTAAAGACCAATTTCAAGGGGAACATTTCGATTATATGATAACAAATCCGCCCTTCGGTGTTAGTTGGAAGTCTGACGAAGATGCGGTAAAAGCGGATGCCAAGACCTCCAACGGTAGATTTGCTGCGGGTACGCCTCGGTCCTCCGATGGCGCGTTGCTGTTTTTGCAACACATGCTCTCCAAAATGGAGAAAAAAGGGAGTCGTGTTGGTATTGTCTTTAACGGGTCACCGCTTTTTACGGGGGATGCTGGCAGCGGTGAGAGTGAAATCCGAAAATGGATTATTGAAAATGACTGGCTGGAGTGTATAATTGCTCTCCCTGAAAAGTTGTTCTTCAACACCAGTATTGCCACTTATATTTGGTTATTGAGAAATAAAAAATCAGAGTCACGACGGGGTAAGATCCAACTCATCAATTCCGTAGACTTTCACGACGATATGAAGCGGAATCTTGGGGACAAGAATGCTCTCATTTCCGATAACCATATCAATCAAATAGTGGAACTGTATACAAACTTTGAAGAGACGGAACACTGCAAAATCTATCCCAACGACTTTTTCGGTTATACAAAAGTAACGGTTGAGAGACCTCTCATCGAAAAACAGGAGATTCTTGGGAAGGAACAAGAATTCGTTGTTAAAGACAAGAAGGGAAATCCGAAACCTGATACCAAGCTGCGAGACTATGAGCGCGTGCCTCTCTCTGAGGACATTGATGATTACTACCAACGAGAAGTGAAACCGCATGTGCCTGATAGTTGGATGGACAGGAAGAAGGATAAGGTTGGCTACGAAATCAACTTCAATCGGTATTTCTACCAGTATACACCACTGCGTTCATTGAAGGAAATTGCGGAGGAAATGATGGCTCTTGAGAGGAAAAGTGAAGGCTTGCTGAATGAGGATGATCCATTTGTAGATAACAATCAACAATTATCACCTGAGGAATTCAAAGCACTATTAGATGCGTTAGCGGTCATGGGTATGGAATTTACAAGGCGCGATACCCAATCATTATCTGACTACGCGGTGAGTCGTGAGGGGATATACGAAGACAATCCAAAATTATGATTTATCTGGTTGATACCAATGTTTTGTTGAGAATTGCAAATAGTAATGATGTACGTTTCCAAATTGCACAGGATGCCGTGTACAAATTAAGGGTAGAAGGTCATCAATTGCAGACTACACCACAAAATTTTATAGAATTTTGGAATGTCTCGACTCGTCCTATCGACAAAGATGGTTTCGGACACAAACCATCTGAAACTAACCAAATCTTGCAGCACTTAGAACAAATTTTCCCTTTACTGTCAGACGCCCCTAACATCTACTCCGAGTGGAAACAGTTAGTTGTAAGTTATAATGTGTCCGGTGTCCAAGTTTTCGATGCCCGGTTAGTCGCAGCAATGATTTCTCATAATGTCCAACATATATTGACTTTTAACACATCCGATTTTACCCGTTATGTTCCCGAAGGGATTGTTGCCGTTGATCCAGAAACAGTTAGTAGATAAACTTTCATTTACAAACATCACAGTCGACCTTATACGCCGTAACAGCGATTTTATTTCCAGATGTGAACATTCAATTGACAATTACAAAACCGATATTTACCGAAAAAGTTAAGTTGACGCGGGAACCTCTTAAAATCCATATAAGC
>VYFM01000534.1 GCA_009842375.1 Candidatus Poribacteria bacterium
TTGTATCTGTCAGTGATCTTGTTACCAAACCTTGTTGCCACCTATTTCCAACAATTTCAATTGATGCCCATTGGAAAGTTCCTTTAACATTTCCGGAACGGTTTTTTTGTAGCCAAAAACGGAAATGCTGAACAAATACAAGACTTGGAATACGCGAGCCTTCAGGGACAAATTCAGTTAATGGAATGTTAAGAAAAGTCCACCCATTACTGTTCTTACTTTTTATCCATTCATTTGGAATTTCATTTAGTGGTATTGCCACCTGAAAATAGGCATTAACACTGTCAAGTACACCGTCCCCGTTTAAGTCCTCACTGTCTAAGATTTGATTATTTACTCCAAAAGCCTTTGATTGAAGTGCCCCCTCATATAACCATCCAACATCTTCTCCCGTATCCAATGTACCATTACCACGATACCTTTGGTCATGCGGTAGATTTTCAAGGTCAAGATCCAGTGCATCTATAACACCGTCCCCATTTGTATCCTCTAAGGATTGTGGTAAGTCTTCGCTATCAAGTCGTTCATCTGCATCTGCATCTTCACTGACTGCACCGATATTCAGATAGAGTGTTACGTCGTTATCACCCAACACACGGAGCCACACCTCAATAAACCCTCGTTCCGAGTAATCAACCCCAGATTTTGACACACCGTTGGAAAATCCACCCCATTCATGAACGACATCGGTAAATTCATATCCTACTTCCATAATAAGTCGTTCCTCAGTAGAGAGAGAAAGCGGTTGGATAGTGGATGCCGGTACATCTCGATTTCGCATGTAGTTGCCAACTGCCTCAGCTTCTTCTCTATCCTTAAGTACAACGTTAAAGAGTGCGCGATTTTCCAACGTCGGTATAACATAATATTCGTCTGCAGAAGTATTTGTTTGTTGTTCTTCAGAGATATACGGAACACTACTCGGTTTCCAATTGTATTTTAGTGTTGGGATTGTTGCAGTTTGCTTAACTCCTTCCATACTATCAATAATGGCTACACCTACGCTGTTCGGGTTATTATGTGAAAATGCAGATTCACCACTAACATCTATTGAGAGTGGAAAATTCTGGACGTTCACAAAAGGTAGCGGATTTACTAACCATGCAATGTTGAATTCTCTGCCAAAACTTGTATTGATATTAAGGGCTTGTAAACGGTTAGGAACACTGTTAACGTCAGGAATTTGTGTTGGTTTCTGTCCAGTCGTTAGGATATAACCTGTAGATATGTTAAATCCTTTTTGAAAAACTGGATTGAAATAGTTCGACGTTGCACCGTATCCACCATAATATCCTGATCCTATTCGTGAACGACCACCATATCCCCCATACCTACTATAGCCGCTACTTCCAAAACTTCCTCCTCCGAATCCACTACCACCCAATCCTATATTGCCGAGACCACTGCCTGAACGAATACCTGAACGAGAAATTCCTCCTGAAAATGGATCAGACGAAAGGTTATTATCTAAACCGGGTTGTCCTGTATGTGTGCCACCTAAACGATTGAATCTGTCCTCAAGACTCTGTTCCTTCGGTGATTTTGGTTTCGGTTTATGTGTATATTCTACCCATAAACCTGCCACAGTCTGCTGCGTGCCACCTCCGAATGGTGTTTTTTCAAACTCCACTACAATCTCATCAAATTCATCCAGTTCAGTGAAAAACCGAATTGTACCTACCTCGTAGATCATCAAGTAATCTGTGTCCCGTGTCAGAAGTCTACCATTTAGTCGAACAGTTTCACTCTCTGGAATGACGAATAAACCAACATTATAGGTCTCAGATTGAAACGAATAATCAGCAACTATTGTATAGATTCGGTCTGTGCTACGTATGGATTCAAGATAAATTGCCTCATTATTTAGAGTATCCCTATATTGATAAAATGGATGTTCTGGATCCCTAATTTCAAACGGACGCGTACTTGGAAACCGTAGTAATCCTCTGTCATAGTCAATGAATTCGGGGTCAACATTACCGTCCCCATTTTGGTCTAATCCGAAAATCTCTATATATGGAACGAGTCCATCATCTGTCTGGAACGTTTCATTCTCTCCTTGACGGATTATAGTCAACTGAAAATCACGAGGGTTGATATTTCGGTTTTGAAGAAAATAGACATGTGCTGCTGCAGTTCCACGGAATCCTTTCTCTTTTATCGTAACATACCCGATCTCTTCACCCTCTTCATCAATTGATCCGTCCCCGTTCTCATCTGCAAATACATTACCTGGATTTCCGATGCTTCCGCCGCCATCCCCAAGATATTCATAGGCAACTACTATGGTATAGTTTGACGATATTGGTGACAAAAACTCTATCTCACCAGTTTCATAGTCTATATTGTAGTCCTGTCCAGGAAATTGTGGATTGAAATACCCGCGACTTGTACGTTTTCCACCTTGGTTGTTTCCGACAACACTATCATCAATATATATCTCCACGCTACCAGATTTTATTGGTAAATATGCTTCGTGCAGTAGTCCGTCCTCACCTTGGTGTATTAAATAATATCTATTTTTTATATAGTTTGCATCCCCTACTTGTATACCTCCAGGTCCGTATCCAAAACTTGCTCTGCGAGATTGCCCCCGGAACGTCCGTACTTCACGCACACCTTTACTACGTGATCCAAATGCTGTAAAACGTGTATTCTTGTATTCAAAAACACCTTCAAGTCCAAAAAGATTTCGATTGATATTCAAAAAACGTGTGTTGGGAAGACTAAGCGTAATATCTCCAAATGAGATAGTCTTGATGATACTATCGGGTTTCCCCTCGTACCAGATTTTTATCTTCTGTTCTTTTGTACCACCGAGACCATAACTGCTTGAACCACCATATCCACCATAACCACCATACGTATCTCCTGCGTTATAATCTACAGCGATATGTGTACGTTCTCCTACACGTCCGTGTAATCCGATTTTTTGATGTTGACGAATATTGATACCTGTCGCACGCGGAGTACCACCTCTCCCATAACTACTATAACCACTCCCATAGCTGCTATACCCCGATCCGAAACTGTCATATCCTCCACCTAACCCACTACTATATCCAAAATCTTCATATCCGTAGGAGGAACTTAAACCGAGATCAAGCCCTGAACCGTAGTCACCATAACTACTATATCCGTATCCACCATATCTATTTAGATCTCCTTCACCGAAATAGTGTGTTTTATTGACTTCAATTGTAACCGACTGGAAACCTGTTATACGTAAATTGGAATCCATTGGGAGATCTATTCCCTTTGTATCGTCTTTTTTGCGTGGTTGCCATCCGTATAGTTCGGATAGGTTACCCAAATCGGGTGGATATTTCCAACGACGCAACGATTCTAAATATGGCATTAGCAACTGACGACGTAAAGATATATCTGCATCAATTTCTTCAGTTTCTGATGTATCTTCAGTTGGCTTCGTATCAGATTTATCTTGAAACCATACGTCTTTTTTAGGTTTTGTTTCAAACGGATTTTCAACAGTTATTTGTGATTCAGACTCTTCTTGTTGAGGAGGGAATTCGTCTTTATCTGCACCTAAGACAGGTGTAACAATAATTAAAAAATAGAGCGCGAGGATTGACGGCAATATTATTTTATATGCATACTGTGGATTCAAGAGAGTAAACTCCATCTATGTTAGTATTGTGATAGTATTATAACGTAGAAGCATTATGTAGGTTTACA
>VYFM01000353.1 GCA_009842375.1 Candidatus Poribacteria bacterium
GAATTATACTTAGAATAACAGTTCCGTAACGTGTGTATTGTGTAATTTTTTTGCGACCATCCGGTTCCTTGGAAAGTTTTTCTAAGGCTGGGATTATCATTGGTAGCATCTGCATGATAATTGCCGCAGTGATGTAGGGTTGAATTCCCAAGGCGAAAATCGTCATTTGTCCAAATGCACCACCTGAGAAGATATTGATCAACGCAAGAACATTTCCGGTACGTTCCATCAATTGATTAAAGAAGTCCTCAAGTGCAGCATCATCAATACCGGGTAGTGTGATGTGAGCACCAAGACGATAGACGATCAGCAACATCACAGTAAATATAATTCGCTTGCGCAATTCAGGGATTTTTAGGGCATTTTGAATCGGCTTTATCACTTAAATCACCTCGGCAGTACCGCCATTAGCCTCAATCTTTTCAATTGCAGATTTTGAAAAGCGATGTGCGCGCACCTTCAGTCGTTTGTCAAGTTGACCGTCACCGAGTATTTTAATGAGCGCGTTTTTCCGTTTGATGATGCCTGCTTCACGCAATAGTTCAGGATTCACTTCAAGTTCATCCTCAAATACATTAAGGGTTTTTATATTCACGATATCATAATTTAACCGTTTATGTGCGATTCTACGTGGTCCGCGCTTAGGCACACGCCTAACCAAAGGCATTTGTCCGCCTTCAAACCAAGCAGGGATTGAACTGCCAGAGCGAGATTTTTGTCCTTTATGTCCACGACCTGCAGTACCACCCTTACCTGAACTGTTTCCGCGACCCACACGTTTGCGTTTACGAGTTGCGCCAGGAGCAGGCTTGAGTTCGTTGAGTTTCATTGAATCTATTGTTCCTTAAATATGACTAAATAATGTCAGTTGTTAGTTTTAGTAGGACGTTTATGTAAGAGTTCCTCAACCGATTTACCTCGAATTCGAGCAACTTCATTGACATCTTTTAGGCTTCTCAAGCCTATCATTGTCGCTTCAGCGATATTCTTAACATTTCTGGAAGATAGGCATTTTGTGAGCGCATCCCGCACACCCGCATATTCCAATATTGCACGGGTGGCATGCCCAGCGATAATCCCTGTTCCGGGTCTCGCGGGTTTAAGTAGTACTCTCGCGGATTTAAATTCACAGATTATTTCATGTGGAATCGTGCCATCCTTTAATGGTACACGAATCAAGTTTTTACGAGCATCTGCAAAACTTTTACGAAGTGCCCCTGCAATTTCACTGGCACTCCCAAAACCTATACCAACAATACCATCCCGATTACCAACGACGGAAAGCGTATTAAAACTCGGTGTCCTTCTTCCTTTTCCAACTCGCATGACGCGATTAATGTCAATAGGACGTTCTTCAAATTCAAAATCGTCAGGATTGATTCTTTCTTTTCGCAAAAAAGTCTCCTCTTAAGGGACAATTCAGGGCATTAAAATTTAAGCCCGCTTTCCCTTGCAGCTTCAGCGAGGGCTTTGATTCGACCATGATATAGATTGCCACCTCGGTCGAAGACGACTCCCTCAATATTATTTTCCTTTGCCTTTTGCGCGATGAGTTTGCCAACGCTTTGTGCGATTTGTATCTTGCCACCCTCAGAAGCATTATCATCCTTTACTTCCGCGGATAAACTGGAGGCGTGGGCAAGTGTGCTCCCGTTCTCATCGTCAATAATTTGGGCATAAATATGTTTCAAACTTCTACTGACAGAAAGCCGTGGGCGTAGATTTGTACCGCTGATTTTACGACGAACTCTTTTCCTTCGTCTGAGTCGGCTATTCTGTTTTTTTTTCGTCTTATCCAACGGATTTCCTCCCGCAGCTAAAACACCTTTTATATGAAAACCTAAAATATAGTAACGTAGACGAGTTAGCCTGCAACTTTACCTTCTTTGTCGCGGACCCGTTCACCATCGTACCGTATACCTTTACAAGGTTTGTAGGTTTCTGGCTTCTTGATTTGACGGATAGAAGCAGCAACCTGACCAACTACTTGTTTATCTATCCCACTGATAGTAATAGGGATGTGCGTTTGACCATCTATATTCTCCTGAGGTTCAACAGTCACTGTGATTCCCTCTGGAGGAGTGAAGGTTACTGTATGTGAATATCCAACATCAAGCGTTAAGACATTCTGACGATTAACCTCAGCACGATACCCTGTACCTACAACGCGCAACTTTTTCTCAAATCCATCTGAAACACCTATTACCATATTAGCAATTAGGCTTCGTGTTAAACCGTGTAGTGCTTTTTGTTTTCTGGTATCGTTTGCGCGAGCAACTGTAATAGCATTATCATCAATATTCGCGTCAATTCCCTGTGGAATAATCCAGTTCAATGAACCTTTGGGACCTTCTACCTGGACCTCACTGTCTTTAAAATCAACTTTCACTGAACTCGGTATTGGAATTGGAATTTGTCCAATGCGTGACATTCTATTTCTCCAATTTACATATTTAAAACTACAGGTATGTTGTAAGGTACATTTACGCAATTACCAGACATAACAAAGAACTTCGCCCCCGACTTTTGCTTGTCTGCACTCAATTGAGGTTTTTACGCCATGCGATGTAGACATAATAGCAATCCCGAGGTCACCAAAAACACGAGGTAACTTATCTGACTTACGATAAACTCGTCTCCCAGGTTTACTGATTCGCTTCAGATTAGTAATAGCTTTTTCTTTATTATGTGCACCGTATTTCAGATAGATTCTTATAATGCCTTGTTTCCCATCCTCAATAAGACGGTAGTTTCGTATGAAACCTTCTTCAGACAAGATACGAGCAATCTCCAACTTGAGTTTGGATGAGGATACCTCAACGCGCTCATGTCCAGCCATATTAGCATTACGTATCCGTGTTAACATATCTGCAATTGGGTCAGTCATTGACATAAAATAAACTCCTTCTTACCAACTCGCCTTTCTTACACCAGGAATTTTCCCTGCCCGTGCAAAAAGACGAAAGCAGATACGACATAATTCAAACTTACGCAAATACCCTCGCGCGCGACCACAATTATTGCAGCGGCTATATTTCCGTGTACGGTACCGAGGGGTCTTTTTATTCCTGGCAATCCAAGATTTACTTGCCAACTTAAATACTCCTTTGATCGTAATCTACTTGTGTTATCTCCAATAGATATACCGTGTTATTGACGGAAAGGCATACCGAGTTCGCGTAACAACGCTCGAGCCTCTTCATCTGTCGCAGCGGTTGTCCCAATCGTCACATTCATACCGCGAATATCATTGACATCGTCATAGTCAATTTCCGGAAAAATGAGCTGTTCGGTTAAACCTAATGAGTAATTGCCCCGACCATCAAAAGCGTCAGGGGAAACACCACGGAAATCTCTAATTTGAGGTAACACTACGTTTATCAAGCGGTTGAGAAATTCATACATACGAAGTCGTCTGAGGGTGACTTTACACCCAATTGCCATACCAGGAGAACGGGTCATTCTTGACGGTCCTCTGATTTTAAACGCAGAGATGGATTTTCTGGCACGGGTGATGATTGCACGTTGACCGGCAATCAGTGTTAACTCTTCAACAGCATCCTCAAGAACTTTTGGTTCCTGAACCGCTGCACCGACTCCAATATTTAAGGTAATTTTTTCCAATTTTGGAATCTGCATTACATTTTTGTAATCAAACTCTTTTTGTAATGCAGGAATCACTTCTGTTT
>VYFM01000068.1 GCA_009842375.1 Candidatus Poribacteria bacterium
AATAAAAGAAAAACCTAAAACTGAATAACCCTGGTGTTATATGCTAATTTACGCAACCCATAAATAAGAAAACGAACTAAAATGAGAATTGGTATAGTAGGAAGACCGCACGTAGGAAAAACGTCAGTTTTTAATGCTTTAGCACAATCAAACGCAGTTGTTGGTGATTATACCAGTAACAAACAGTATAATCTTAGCACTGTGTCTGTTCCAGATGATCGTTTGGAACCATTGACAAAGGTATTTCAGTGTAATAAGATGGTGCCAGCAACTATTGATTACATAGATGCCGGTGGTACTACGCGATCGGCAAGGAATCCTAATGTTGATCGTCCAGACAGCCTTGAATTAAATGCGGGAGTTCTTGCAGAACTTCGGACTGTTGATGCACTTGCTCACGTGGTGAGACTATTTGAAGACGAAACTGTTCCTCATGTTGATGGAGATGTTGATGGTGAAAGAGATATAGAATCTGTAAACTTGGAGTTTACATTCGCAGATTTACAAATCATTGAGGGACGGCTCAACAGATTAGAAAAACTACTGCAAAACCAAAAAACTCCTGAATATCAAAATGAATTTATAATATTGAAAGCATATAAGCAAACTCTTGAGGATGGAAAGCCGTTGCGTTCACTGGAAATATCAGATGCCGACGAAAAACTCATATGCGGATATGGGTTCTTATCCCAAAAACCACTTTTGCTTATCATTAACATCAGTGAAGACCAACTACAAGATATTGATAACATATATAAACGTTTTTCTCACTTTGAAACTCAGGAGCAGACAGCGGTGATTATTCTTGCAGCCCAATTGGAAATGGAAATTGCACAACTTGATCCTAATGATGCAGAAGTCTTTATGGTCGAAATGGGATTGAATCAATCTGCTTTAGACAAGTTTATTCAGACATCTTACCAATTAATGGGGTTAATTACGTTTTTTACTGGCGGAGAAAAAGAGGCAAGAGCTTGGACACTCCGCAAAGGGCAAACTGCTGTTGAAGCAGCAGGTCTGATTCATACAGATTTTGAGCAAGGTTTTATACGTTCAGAGTGCATTAACTGGAAAGATTTAACTGCATGTGGAAACTACACACAAGCAAAAAGTAAAGGATTGTTGAGGACGGAGGGAAAAACTTATCAGGTTCAGGAAGGAGATGTTTTAAACATATTAGCGAACCCAACAAATTGAGTAAATCGTAGGTTGGGTTGAGGAACGAAACCCAACATGTAACTATTCTAACTAACCCAACTAATTGAGTTATTCACACAGGTCGAATCGCTGTCTCCCTGTAACGTACAGGCTGCAGATACATGCTAATCAGAGAGAATCACGTAGTTGTGTGATTGAATCTATCATTTTTACTCCCATCTGTTGATACATTTCACGTTTTACATTAGTTTCTTCTATACCTGAAAAATCTATCGGTTTTCCAAATCGGACAGTCAGTTTCGCCCGTCGAAGACGTATACTGCCACGAGGTAATAACTTTTCTGCACCATTGTGGAAGACAGGAATAGTAGGTACATTCGCCCTATGTGCAATAAAACATGCACCATCACTTGCTTTTCCTAAGTTCCCATCATAACTTCGCGTGCCTTCTGGAAACATAAGAACGGCATTTCCTTCTTTCAATAGTGAAACAGTTTTTCGTATTGCACCTAAGTCTGGACTCCACCTATTCACCGGAAATGCATTGAATGCAGTTATAAGTCTACCCAATCCCGGTATACCAAATACATCGCTACGTGCCATATAATTTATTTCACGGCTTGCAGCTGAACCGATTATTACTGGATCCAATAAACTTATATGATTAGCAACAATCAATACTCCCCCTTGACGTGGAATATGGTTCACACCAAACCCTTCAAGATCGCCTATCACTTTACAAAATAGATTTGTAATCCTATGTCCCCATCGATATATTCGATTTGAGGACCAGAACTGGTTGTTGGTATACCACATGTAAATATAAATTGCGTATGTTCGCTATCCCTCCGTTTAGTTTGGATTTCTCATTTATTTTTTGTTTTTATTTGTTTTACGATAAAGTCTACGACTTCATCAATCGTTTTGCCTGTTGTGTCTACTCGTATAGCATCTTCAGCTGCACGCAATGGACTGTGTTCCCGTGAGGTGTCTTTCTCATCACGTGCACTTATTTCTGCTTCAACGGCATCTATGGTGGTAGCTACATTTTGTGCTTGAAGATCAGCAAACCTACGTTTGGCACGCTCTTTGACTGATGCATCCAAGTAAAATTTATAATCTGCATTGGGAAATACTATAGTTGTTAAATCTCGTCCCTCAGCAATGATACTGCCACTTTCACCGATTCTCTGTTGATGCCTGACAATTTCATGCCTAATCTCAGGAATTTTCGCGATATCCGCAACTAATTTATTTACCTCAGGACTCCGAATTTGAACAGAAACATCTTCAGTATTGAGAAATATTCTCTGACCATTATCTCTAAAGTCTATATTACACGCTTTTACAAGTTCAATAAGTTCCGATATATCTTCCTTAACACTATTCTGTATTGCAAGGAGCGTTACTGCTCTATACATTGCCCCTGAATCAAGGTAAAGCAATCCGAGTTTTTCTGCAACAAGTCGTGCTACAGTGCTTTTCCCTGAACCTGCTGGACCATCCATTGCAATCGTTACACGAGGTGCAATTTTTGTCATTTCTCTCCTAATGAGTTTCTATGTTTCAATACAATATCTTGCGCGTCAACGAGTATACGTTCTATTTCTGTAATATCACCCTTCTGTAGCAAAGTCTTGATTTCATTCATATTTCCAATGAAAGAGTCAATTAGAGATAACATGACATCTCTGTTCTGCATGAAAATACCTGTCCATAATTCAGGAGACCCAGCAGCGATTCTTGTAGAATCACGAAATCCTGTAGCAGTAAATTCTAATGCCTTTCCCTCTGGAATTTCCATTTCTGCAACTGTATTTGCGAGTATACTTGCTATTAGATGTGGTAAATGACTCGCAGTCCCGATGAGTAAATCATGAACTTCTGGTGTACATTGGTATGGAACAGCACCGACAAAATTCCAAAGGTTCTTTACCAACTGTAAGGCATCTTTATCAGTGTCATCTGTAGGTGTTATAAGACACTTAGCATCTTCAAAGAGATTCGCACGTGCCGCACCTACACCCGTTTCATGTGAACCTGCCATCGGATGCCCACCGATAAACGACACACTATGTGTTTTCGCCGATTGAATATGTTGCTGAACTGTATGGACTAATTCAGACTTTGTGCTTCCTACATCTGTCACAACGATGCCTTTCTTTTGTGTTCCTACGGTATCAATAATTCTATTAACAAATTCTGGTACTAAGTCAACGGGTACACATAGAACGACTATATCGCAGTTGTAAATACCTTCTTCTAAATCTGTTGTGACGAGATCAACCGCATTTTGTTGTAGTGCATTTTCAAGTCTACTGATGTTACGTCCCAAACCGACGAGTTCACCTTTGAATCCAAACTTCTTTAGTGCCAACCCAAGTGAGCCACCGATTAAACCGACACCCCATATCGTAATCCGTGTAAGTTCGGATATATCAAGTGTGGTAAATTGCGGTTTGTGGTCAGTAGACATTTCAGGATTTCCATTTACAGTCTTCTTTCTATTTTAAGTAAATCGTGTCCTGTAT
>VYFM01000635.1 GCA_009842375.1 Candidatus Poribacteria bacterium
TTCGAAGCCAGAATATTTTGCCTTTAAGACTGATAAATCATCTGGTAAAACACGGATTATAGAATATTCGTTGAGAGATGTAGATGACAAATATCCGCGCCACGAATGGATTCAGATGCTAATTGACAAAGGTGTAACGATTGATGATTACAAGGATTATGAGGAGTATCTCGACCTGCGTGCGAGTTTGTTTTCAAAAGATCACTTAGCAGATGATAGTATAGATGCTACGGATCAATCCGAATATATTGCTAAGGAAATACATAATTGTCAAATTATCCAAGAAGCAAAACGTACCGATCCTGATGTAAAGGATTGGACCTTAGTGGGTGAAAAGGCACTTCCATCTATTCCAGGAAGAATGTACGTCTGTAAAACTGAATCTACTTACAAAATCAAGGCAAGTAAGACTCAAAACTCTGAGCCAAAACTATCTGAAACACAGAAGACTGACTTACAAGAGAAGGGTATAGAACCAGAAGGTTGGGAAGTTATCTACGTAGATGAAAAAGGAAATATACTTTAACATACACAGAACAAACATTAAAACGGAGAAAAACTATGTCGGAAACATACGAATCCACAGATTATTGGTACACTTTTATCAACTCATTTCCAAACAAAGGTCGCTCATTTGGAACAGGTGAAATGGAGATAGAAGAACATATGCAGGAAAAACTCCTTGCATACCTAAAACAAAAGATTGAAGAGGGTGTAGTTGATGGTGTGACAACGCTTCCACCCAGATTATATGATTATTTTTGGCGGTTTCCAAAGGAGATGCTCACAAAACTAAGGGAATTGGCAGAAGGTTTTCTTGAAAATGACCCAGACAATGCTTGCGCGACCATAATATTAACAATCGTAGCAGGTTGGGAGAGGGACCCCGAATATTTGATGCACAGAGAAAACATGCGGAGATTAGCACCAAAGGATCCTGGGGTAAATTTATTAATAATAAACGAATTCCACCAAAACTACGGTTCTTTGAGTGGAAAATTAGACGGGATAGAAACATTCCTCACTGTCCTTGAAAACCTATATGAATGGGCAAAACAAGAAGGTGGTACTGATCGTTATAAAGATGTAAAGTCTGCTTATAATGGGATCGGTAGAAGTCCGGGGACACCTTATGGAAGGGCAAAGAAAAAACTTTTAGATTTGAAGGAAGAACCTGAGGATCCAGAACTTCAAAGAGACCGTAATGACCAAATTGAAGCGTGTAAGGTTCGTATTGAAAGGTGTTTATATTTGATCCAGGAGGAACATACAGCATTCAATAAAGAATTACTGAAAGATCCGGATGAACAACAGGATTTTGGAGATCCTACTTCAGATAAGATTGATTTTTGGGAGACCTATCTTAATTCACTTGATGACAATGAATTGTCAAGTCGTAATTGGAAACTTACACCAACGATTCAGGAACAACTGTTGAAGTATTTTAAGATGCATATTGAAGCAGGTGTAGTTGATGATCAGACAACATTACCAGATGAACTCCCAAAGTATATTTCCCGATTTCCAAGAATAATGCGAATTGAGCTTCGTGAATTCGCTGAAGAGATCCTTGAAAAATATCCGAATAATGGTGCAGCAGCGAAGATATTAGCAATTATTGTGGATAAAAAAGAATTTCCCTACCTTAATCAAGCAATTGAATTGCTACCTAACGACACAGAAGTGTGTTATTTAGCGTATAAACAGTATGACAATCCGTTTGCTGAACAAGACTTCACACTATTTGAACGCACTGTTCGTGTTCCAGAAATGCTATTCGCAAGGACGCAGAAACAGGGCGGTTCTGCATTGTATGATTGTATTGTAAGACTATATAGAGATATGGGTAGTACCCCGTGTCAAATCTATCGGACACTAATGCAACATCCTGAGGGTAATTCCGAATTGATTGAAAGGTGTATACCCTTGATTAAGCAGGCTGAACAAGCCTTACAGCAACGACTTAAAGAACATCCTAATGACTGGTATGCATTACGCGGACTTGGTGATATATATGAAACGTTAGGTGAAACCGAATTAGCGAACGAATACCCATGGGAACCACATTCAGAATATAAATGGCATCAAAAAGCATGGGAAGGGTTACAACTTCCCGATTTTTCGGTAGCGACTCTTGATGGTACAACGGTTTCTTTCTCTGACTACCTCGGAAAATTAGTTTTACTCAACTATTGTGCATGGTGGTGTGGACCCTGTACCGGAGAAATACCATATATCAAACAGGTCTTTGAAGAACATCACAACAATGGATTTGAAACCCTCCGCATTAGTATAGATGAAAAAGAAGAAGATCTTCGAAAGTATATTGAGGAACACCAAATTCCAGGTATACAGATATTTGATAATTACACTATGGAAAATGGACCTGCTAATTATTATGGTATTTACAGGGTGCCATCACATTGGCTAATTGATCGAGATGGGAAAATCCTTTCTGTAGAACTCAGACAAGATCCGTTGGTGCATCGGGTGAATTGGATAGAATCTACGCGGACTGGTGAAACAATTCCAGATTTCTCCGCTGTTGATATAGATGGAAATAATGTATCACCAGCAACATTGCGTGGGAATGTTGTACTTCTTTATTTTGGTTATCCTGAACAAGTGCTAACTTGTATGGATACAATTTATCAAAAATACCATACGAATGGTTTTGACATTATTGGCATCAACGTTAGTGGACTGAATAAGGAAGAAGCACTTCGAGATAGAGTCCGTGAAAAGAATTTTCTTGGGAAGCACATTTATGATGAAGGTGGATGGAATGGTCCGCTGGCAATACAATTTGGTATTGACCTATGGCGTGAACTACCCGCAATTGTGTTGATAGATAAGGATGGCAAAGTAATTACATCACGATATGGAAAAGTGCATTCACCTGAAGCATGGGCTGCAAGAATGGAAAAACTTGTTGCTACACATCTTGGTTTGAGGTAATTTAAGGTAGGAGGTAATCTTGCAATGGCATATTATATCACTGACGAATGTATCGGATGTGTACAGTGTTTAGACAATTGTCCTGTTGATGCGATAACAGGGGATCGTAATAAACTCCATATCATTGATCCGGATGTATGTATTGACTGTAGTGCTTGTGGCATGGTATGTCCTGTGGAAGCAATTCGTGACCAATTTGGCAAAGTATGCAAATTTATTCGTCGCCCCACACATCGTCCTATAGCCGTAATCTATGAAGAACTATGTTCTGGATGTGATTTCTGTGTGCAAATCTGCCCGTGGGAGTGCCTTGAAATTATTGACCCGAACACAAATAAACACGCAGATAGTTTCTTCGGTATCTGTGAACTTGTGAAACCGACGGATTGTGTTGGTTGTCTTCTGTGTGAAGAAGTTTGCATAAAAGACGCTATCCGCGTCGAATCCCCCGTATTGCTTGAACTCGCTGAGGCGGCAGATTGACGGTCACTACATACGTAAAAATAGATATGATTGTACACAATAAGACCTAATCCATGATATCATGGGTTAGGTCTTATTGTTAAAATACCCCCGACGAGATTTGAACTCGTGTCGCCGCCGTGAAAGGGCGGTGTCCTTGGCCAGGCTAGACGACGGGGGCGCAATAAAAAGTGAGCCGTACAGGAATCGAACCTGTGACCACCTGATTAAAAGTCAGATGCTCTAC
>VYFM01000114.1 GCA_009842375.1 Candidatus Poribacteria bacterium
GATACATATTTACTACACGAGTTGAGATACCCTAAGAGATATTGAGGATCCATGATGACACTGAAACACAGGCTTTACAAACCCAGAAATGTAATCTTTGCGAAATCAACGGTTATCTTGGAGTGCATTGATTCAGCGGGAAGTTTGTTTATAAATCTACTCTTATATGTTGGAACAAACAGAACAAAAAAGGGCAATAAAAAAAAGTAAAATTCGCGTCACATTCTTTGTCCTGACTGGATTCATCACGTCACTGTGATGTGTGAAAACGTCACAATTCATGAGGTATGGAATGATGCTTCTACTTTCAAATGCTATCACCTAAAAAGGGTTTTACTGAACTCACATTGCATTAGGTTGTATTCTATGATACTTATATTGATAAAATTAGCATGGAAAAATATACTTCGCAATAAACGGAGAACGCTTATTGCTGCGACTGCTATCAGCATCGGTCTGGCTGCACTGATTTTCCTTGACGCGCTAATGATTGGGATGGAAGAAAATATGGTTAGGACTGCCACCGCTTCCTTTCTTGGTGACGCACAAATTCATCGGGAAGGCTTTCGTGACGAACAAGAGGTAACGCTCACAATTCAAAATATTGATGAAGTTACTGCCAATCTGTCTAAGGAAGCTTATGTTCAGTATTTCACACGAAGGACATTCGCCTCAGGTATGATTCGTTCTGCTGCCAATGTGAATAGTGGTATTGTGCTTGTTGGAATTCATCCACCGACAGAGAAATACTTGTCTCAAATTGATGACACGATCATTAAAGGTGTTTATTTTCAAGGAAATAAAGATAATGACATTGTAATTGGTGCGAAACTTGCCGAAATCCTTGAAGTAGAACTTGGTGACAAAGTTCCAGTAACGGTTTCACAGGCTTATAGTGGTGAATTCTCACAAGAGGGTTTCCGGGTTTCAGGTATTTTTAGTTTTGCTGATGAAAGTATGAATGGTGGTATGGCGTTCATACGGTTACAAAAAGCGCAGGAGATGCTTGGTATTGGTAAGGATGTGCATGAAATAGCGATAAAATTCACTTCTACTGACTACTCTCAAAATAACGCTTTACAGTTTTGGGAGACCTATTCTAAACATGGGAACGAAGTGCTAAGTTGGACAGAAATTTTACCACAATTGAAAGCAATATTTGATATATCAAAATATAGCAAGTATATCACAGGATTTATTCTGTTTATAGTTGTGGCATTTGGTATAATCAACACACTTTTTATGTCGTTATATGAACGAATGTTTGAGTTTGGCGTGTTACGCGCTGTTGGTACGAGACCATTTGGAATGGCACGTCTTATCTTATTTGAGGCAGGAGCATTGGCAATAGTAAGTATCACAATCGGTGTAATACTCGGTTTCGTACTAACTGCAATTTTTGCTCGGGTCGGTCTTAATTATACTGGAATTGAAATGATGGGTGTGACAATACAGGAATTTATTTATCCAGCATTAACGATACAACAATTTATTATCTATCCGATTTCAGTTTTTGTCTTCACTATCATTGCCGGATTATATCCAGCTCGGTATGTCGCAAAAATGTCTCCTGTTCAGGCAATGCGACATAGTTTTTAGGTTGCTATTATGGAAAACACACAACAATCTGATGTTATTGTCACTGAAGGTGTGGCTAAAGTCTATGACCCTGATGGTATTCCTGTTAATGCTCTGAATGGAATTAATCTTACCATTCAATCTGGGGAGTTTACTGCCATTGTTGGTCCATCTGGTTCGGGTAAAACAACACTTCTTAATATCATCTCTGGGTTAGATACACCCACTGAAGGCAAAGTTTGGCTTGCTGGAAAAGCACTATCTGAGATGAGCGGCAATGAACTCTCAGACTTTCGACGTGACAACATAGGATTCATTTTTCAAGCCTATAATCTCATTCCTGTCCTTACTGTCAGAGAGAATGTTGAATATATCATGTTATTGGCAGGTGTGCCGAAAACTAAACGACACGAACGTGTTTCAGCAATGCTAACATCGGTCGGGTTAGAGGGAGTAGAGGACAGGCTTCCTACACAACTTTCAGGGGGACAACAGCAACGTGTCGCAATTGCACGAGCTATGGTATCTGAACCTGCTATAATACTTGCGGATGAACCAACTGCAAACCTTGATTCAAAAACTGGTGCTGACCTACTTGAGATGATGCGTCAACTCAATACAGAGACAGGAATGACATTTATATTCTCAACACACGATCCAATGGTCATGGAAAGTGCAAGAAGGTTGATTACACTACGCGACGGAAAAATTGACAGTGATGAGACGAAATAATGGGTAACTAAATGCGAAAACTCATCACGCTGATAATCTTTTTGCTGATAATACTTTGGGCAAGAATTGCTCACACCGAATTTCAAGCGAGTGGTTACTATAACAACTTTTTCACAACAATTGATTCTCCGCTGCCAGACACACCCATGATGGGTGTTGTAGCCAACAGGCTACGACTCAACTTGTCTTACGCAGCTACCGAATCGTTCTCATTTGCCATTGCTTACGATTTTTCACCGCGTATTCAAGATCCGTCACTTTTTACCGAGTCACCGATTGCTGTAGGCATTGCATCATCCCGTTACCGCGTCGCAGACTTTGACTCACTTTTATATCCAGATGATAATGAACAAGTCGGCAGTGTAGGTATCTATCATAATCTCGACCGCGCTTCAGTTCAAATTAGCACAGATTATGCCGACATCTCCATCGGACGTGATGCAATTGCGTGGGGTAGTGCGCGAATAATCAATCCGACCGATGTCGTTGCACCATTTAACTATGATCAACTGGACACAGAGGATCGCGTTGGAGTGGATGCTGTCCGCGTTCGTATTCCGGTAGGGGTGCTTGGTGAGGTAGATACTGGTTATATCTTCGGCACTGATTTTGATTTCAACAAGAGTGCGATCTATCTAAGGACACTATTTAATACTTTAGAGACAGATTACTCAATTGGACTGATTGAATATCAAAATGATCTGCTTTTCGGTTTAGATATTGCACGTGGTATTGGAGGAGCGGGATTCTGGTTTGAAATGTCTTATGTATTAGCAGAGGCATTTGATGGGATTGATTCAAAAAACAACTATATTCGAACTTCAGTTGGTTTAGATTATAGTTTCGGTGGTGAAACTTACACATTTGTTGAATACCATTACAATGGAGCAGGTACTGAAAAACCTGATAATTATCTCGACAATTTAAACCACTCAGCATATACCCGCGGTGGTGTTTATCTGTTAGGTGTCCACTATCTCGCCCCAGGATTGACACATCAACTGACACCACTGACAAGTATTAGCGGACAGATGTTGTTTAACCTATCTGACCTATCGACTTGGTTTGCTCCACAGCTTGCATATAACATCGCAGAGGATATCCACATTTCTGTTGGAGGTTTCATTAGTCTTGGAAAACAACCTAAAAATGACGATCCAACCCAGTTTCAATCCGAATTTGGAAGTTACCCCAACCTATTCTTTACCTCATTTAGAGTCTATTATTAAGAGTGGCGTATGCCTTGCTTATATCACCAGACTCATGGATATTTATCAGAATAGTTTGGAAATTTGGTCGTCATATATCGGTTATAAATGGTATAATGTATATATATTGAAACTCAAAGTACATTTG
>VYFM01000071.1 GCA_009842375.1 Candidatus Poribacteria bacterium
ATATGATAGAGTATAATTACATACGAAACAACTGACACATTCCCCCATAGCTCAGTTGGTAGAGCAGATGGCTGTTAACCATCGTGTCGGCGGTTCGAGTCCGTCTGGGGGAGTTTCAATTTGCTGACGGACTATGATACAATATGTTCGTCAGCAATTTTTTTACGAGTTTTTTCATTAATTGTTTATCAACTTCTCTACAGGTGTGAATATGCCTATAGAACTTACTGATGTCCATCTTAATGAATTCTCTTCAAAAGACTACCTTATTGTTCCCGATTATTATTCTGGTGATCAACTGAGAGAGATGCAGGCAGCACAACGCCGCGTTTTACCGTTATGGGAGGAGATTAAAGATAATCCACCGCAAGGTAGAGCGATTTTGACAGATTTTCCATCATCTGAAATGGTTCTGTTAAGAGGGATTGTTGACCACAATGCGTGGAGATTCGCCAGAAAGTGGTTTAAAACGGAGCATATCCACTTCCGCGCTGGGTGTATGATTGCACGATATCCGGGATTCAAAGGAGGTGGTATCGGAAGTGATGCAGGCGGGTTGCATATTGATAACGGTAATAACTCGTTGCTTCCTCAATCCAAGTCTGCACCGGAATTCGGACAACTTGTCTTTTGGGTGCACCTTGAAGATGTAGACGAAGATCAGGCACCACTGAGATTACTCGCTACTGAGTATGGACGAGATACTTCAAAATTTGAACCCCTCGTTTGCAAAGGTGGAACGCTATGTATTTTTAGCAACTATACATTTCATTCTGCCAGTGATTATTTGCGTGAAGATGGACAACGTTTTACATGGGGGTTTGGTTTAGGACGAGCTGATCACTATTGGGAAGGATTTCGACATTATACTGATAAAGGAAAACACTCGACTTTTTCACAATTCATTGGCACACTAACTGCAGCGGAGCGCGAGGTGTTTCGGTTTCCACCTGTAGGTCATCCTTACTACACACCACAAACACTTCAGGCATTAGAAGAACAATATCCCGGTTGGAATGCACGTGATGAGTATTGATATAACTTTTCAACTTACCATTATCTGTTAGAAATGTGTTTTCCATAAAGAAAAGTCATTTAACCATCCAATAGAATCTATCATCTCATCCTGATACTCATGCATCCTCACTTCAATCAAGGCAGGTTTTTCAGCAGCGATTGCATCCCGTAAGGTAAGCTTAAAGTCTTCCAAATTCTCAACTCTCTTTGCATAAGCACCAAAAGAATGTGCAAATTCAACAAAATTAGGATTCTGTAGATCTGTATCAATCGTCCTCCCATCAAAACCTTTCTGTTGAAAGCCTTTTATTATTGATAGACAATCATCGTTTATTACAATTGTAATCACATTAATTCCATACCTCATCGCAGTTGCCATCTCCATTGCTCCCATCAAAAATCTACCATCTCCGCTAAAACAAACAACGGGTCTATTAGGATAAGCAATCTTGGCACCGAGCGCAGCTGGATAAGAATATCCTAATGCGACACCAATATTTGGGTGAAGAAAATTACGTGGATCATATATGGGGAATTCTGCAAAAGATGCATAACCGAGAGAATGAACATCAACCGAATAGATTGTATCTCGTGGAAGAACCTCTTGTAGTTCGTGCAAGATTGGGAGAGGTGGTTGTGAATTAAACTTGGTACGCAGTGGTGGCAGTACGGAATTCCATTCGTTTTGATCAATTGATATTGTCAGGTAGTCTTATTCTTTCTTATACACTTAATCGGATGCATCTTTGCAGTTGCTTTTAGGTTTATTACTGTTTGAAATGTGAAGTGAATTGTGTTATATTATAATCTATAACAGATAAAGTGAGAATATAAAATATGCAGCTTGACTTCCAAGACGTTATTGACCTATCCTATGTCGTTGACGAAAACAGTCCAAGAGAATTACCGATTGATCCTGTACACATTTACGACCAAGCAACCTTAGAAAAAGATGGATACTTTGAAAGTCGTGTAGACATGTCAGGACACTGCTCTACACATATTGACGCTCCATGTTTGATGTATCCAGATGGATATACCGTTGCAGAAATACCAAAGGAAAAGTTAACAGGACATGCTATATTGATGGATTTCTCTGCAATAAAGAAACCTAATGATGCTGTGACTGCAGATGATATATCAGCGTGGATTGCACAGAACGGTGAAATTCCTAAAGATAGCATCGTCTTTATGAGAACGGGTATGGATAGGTATGTATATCAAGATAATTTCAATAGAGAATGGATCGGATTTAGTGAGGATGCTGCCAAATTCCTCGTTGAAATAGGTATAAAGGTGATTGGAACAGACGCATGCAGTATTGATGCAGTTGCTGGACATCCACCATTGCATGATGGATTACCTCCCGCACATCTTGTTTTTCTGGGTGAAGGAATACCGCATGTTGAAGATTTATGTAATTTAAGTCAATTGCCTACACATTTCTATGTTGTTATAGCACCTCTAAAACTTGCGCGTAGTTCCGGTGCCCCAACAAGAGTTCTTGCTTTTGTTTAAATCCAAAGGCTTATGCTCTCCTTTTCTTTATTTCCTACAATGTTTTGTATCAAAAGAAAAATGGTACTGAATATCCCTGAAACACTCTCAGACATCTTACATGAAATTGGTGAGATTGCTGGAGAAAATGCTTATCTTGTTGGTGGATCGGTTAGGGACCTCTTGTTAGAACGTAAGAACATTGACATTGACATTGTAGTAGAAGGAGATGCTATCAGTGTAGCAAAGCAGCTACAAAAGCGTTGGAAAGGCACTTGTCAAACCCATTCACAATTTGGAACTGCTACCGTCACACCTGCGAATCCAGATAGACCAAAAGTGGATTTTGTAACAGCCCGTAGTGAAACGTATAAAAAGTCAGGAACGTTACCTAAGGTAGAACCAGGAACACTTACAGAGGACTTACACCGAAGAGACTTTTCGATCAACGCATTAGCAATGTGTTTAGACAATAATGCGTTTGGAACAATAATTGATGCGACAGAGGGAATTGAAGACCTAAAGAACGGTATCATTCGTGTACTTCATACCAACAGTTATGATGATGACCCAACCCGAATCTTTCGTTCCTATAGATATGCAGGACGATATAATTTTCGTATTGCTGATGCTGATATACCATTGATAGAAAAGGCAATTCCACTGATATCAAACCTGAGTGGTGAACGAATACGGAATGAAATAGATAGGATATTTCTTGAAGATAATGCACAGCAGATTATACAAGACCTTGCTGAAGTTGGTGTATATGAAGCTATTTATCCTGAATGGAAAATTTATCCATCTTTGTCATGCGATCTAAATATAGTAAAACAGGCAATTGCTTGGGCAGCTGAACATATAGAGGATATAAGTATACAAGAGGAACAATTATATTGGATGACAATGTTTGGGTTAGGGAATAAGCAGATCATACCAACATATTATATTGAGGCAATTTGTTTTAGACTTTTGCTACCACATCAATTGTCACGTGTAACAAACGTTTCGCAACAACTACGAAATGTTGAAATATCAAACAATGATATAAGATCCATCTTTGATAAAGTTGATATCAAGTTGTCTGAGAATGCGATTTATGAATTTCAAAACGGAAAATGGTGTATTGTTGATATTGACAACAAGGTAAC
>VYFM01000091.1:0-499 GCA_009842375.1 Candidatus Poribacteria bacterium
ATCTATTATAGATGCCCTTCCGGTGTTTGATGACCTTGTTAAATCGATTTCAACCTGTATCAGTACTGAAGGCGTTGTTCTTGATAAAGCGAGTGATGAGTTACGTTCTATCCGTCGGAAACTTCAGAAGATTCGAGACAAAATCCATCAAAAATTAGATGCCATTCTCCGTTCACCTGATTATCAAAAATCGATCCAAGAATCTGTTATCACTTCTCGTAACAACCGCTTTGTAATTCCTATAAAACAGGATGCCAAACCATTTTTTAGTGGTGTTGTTCAAGGACAATCTACGAGTGGTGCTACCTATTTTATGGAACCTTTATCTGTTGTTGAGATGAATAATTCCCTTCATGAATTGGTGGAAGCGGAACAGCGTGAAATTCGTAAAATTCTCTTGAAATTAACAGACCAGCTCCGTGAACATCTTATTGACTTTGAAAATGCACTTGGGTTACTTGCAGAACTTGATTTTATTAACGCCAAAGTTCTATTTAGT
>VYFM01000091.1:509-3663 GCA_009842375.1 Candidatus Poribacteria bacterium
TTGAATGCAATTGAACCGAAATTGAATTCTAAAGGTAATCTCAATCTTATTGAAGCACGCCATCCACTTCTGGAATTTCAAACACGTTCAAACCAGATATCCAACCAACAAAAAGATAAACAACAGCACACCTCTTCTGAGACTAAAAGACAAGCAGAACCTACAAATGTTGTGCCTACAAATGTACGTATAGGTAAGGGTTACAAAACACTTGTCATTACAGGTCCGAATACCGGAGGAAAGACGGTTGTACTCAAAACTGTTGGATTGTTATGTCTGATGGCACAATCAGGGCTACATATTCCCGCTGCACGCGGTAGTAAAATCCCAATTTTTCGACACATATTTGCAGATATTGGAGATGATCAGAACATTGAACATAATCTCAGTACCTTTTCTTCACATATCACAAAGATATCTGACATGTTGAAGTCAATAGAAGAATCTGGATCTGCCCAATCGCTTGTTTTATTGGATGAAATTGGTGCTGGTACTGACCCGACTGAGGGCACAGCACTTGGTATGGCTATATTAGCGTGGTTAAGTGAACGTAGTGTAAATACAATTGTCACGACCCATTATGGTGCACTAAAGGCTTATACGCATACACAAAAGAATATGCAAAATGCTTCTATGGAATTTGATTGGAACACATTAAAACCGACCTATCGCTTGCAGATAGGTGTACCAGGAAGTAGTAATGCAATTAAAATTGCAGAACAATTAGGACTTCCGCAAAGTATACTCACTGAGGCAGAGAGCAATTTAGGAAAAGACAATATTGCAGTTGAAGACTTATTACTCAAATTACAGCAAACACAACAAGAATTGGATTCAGAACGAGAGCAACTACACGAGAAGATTCGTCTCACTGAAAGTGAGTATCAGAAACATAGGGAACTTAATAATACATTTGAAGAAGAAAAAAACACCTTGCAACAAAATGCAGAAAATGAAGCATTAGAAATCATATCAGCTGCTCGTAGGACAGTTGATAATGTCGTTGCTGATATACGAAGAGACCAAGCATCAAAAGCTAGTATTCGTGAAGCCTTTACAAAGATAGAATTAGCAAAAAAACAATTCAAACCTGCTCCTCCAAAACAACAACCCAAAAAGGAAATAATAAACGTCAATGTTGGTGATAAAGTCCGGATTATAAAACTTAATCGTTTCGGAGAGGTAACTGCCATCGGAAAAAATCAGAACGGTAAACCTTTACAAATTCGTGTTGGGAATATGCAGATGCATGTATCCTATAAGGATATTGACAAAGTAATTCCGAAAAAGGAGTCTCAACATCTTTCAACTTCCGTTTTGGATATTCAATATAACAAAGCAAATTCAGTTAAAGAAGAACTCTGTATACATGGGATGCTGGTTAAAGAAGGGTTAGACATGACCGATAAATACCTTGACGATGCTTTTCTGGCGGGTTTATTAAGTGTCAGAATACTACATGGGAAAGGAACTGGAGCATTACGTAGTGCAGTCCATGATGTGTTGAAAACGAACCCGCATGTCGCAAGTTTTGAATATGCATCCCACAGTGAAGGTGGAGAAGGTGTAACAGTCGTTAAGTTTATTGAGTAGTATCCTGTCTATAACTGACTAATGAATGTTGTTATAGAGGTTGTATCATGGCATCAAGAAACTATATACCATCTGAAACTATTGATGAAATCAGAAGCAATAATGATATCGTAGAAGTAATTATGGAATGTGGTGTGCCTCTAAAACAGTCTGGACGAAATTACAAAGGTCTTTGTCCATTTCACCAAGAAAAGACACCATCTTTCTCAGTTTCGCAAGAGATGCAAGTATTCAAATGTTTTGGGTGTGATACTGGTGGTAATGTTATAGGTTTCCTACAGAAACATGAAGGGAAAACATTCATAGAAGCGATAGAATGGCTTGCTGAACGTGCTAACATTCCTTTACCAACAACAGATGCTAAACTCACAACTCAGCGAAAGAAGAGAAATGAATTAAGTGATTTGAATAGATTTGCTGTGAAATACTATCATGAATTACTTCGCACTGGACAACACAGTCAACAGGCGCGTGAATATCTAAAAAACCGTGGTGTTCGTTCACAAACAGTGAATTTATTCAATCTCGGTTATGCCAAACGGCAGAGAAATGATCTCGTCAAAGCAGCCACTCATCAGGGTTGGACTGTTCAACAATTAGTTGACGCAGGTTTGATTAAGAATGAAGAACATGGTCCGCAAGATCGTTTTTGGAATAGGATTCTTTTTCCTATTAACAATACACAAGGAGTACCCGTTGGATTTGGTGGACGTTCTCTCTCTAATGAACATCAACCCAAGTATTTAAATTCTCCCGGAACAGTTCTATATAACAAAAGCAAAATCCTTTTCAATCTTGACAAGGCAAGACAATCCATCACCAGAAAACAATTTGCTCTGCTTGTAGAGGGATATATGGATGTATTAATGCTTCAACAAAATGGAGTTGAGAATGTAATTGCTTCGTCAGGAACATCTCTTAGTGAAGAACACGCATCACTTCTCAAACGTTATACACCTGAAGTAGTGATCGTTTTTGATGGTGATGTATCTGGGATACAGGCAGCACAACGTGGATTACAAAGACTAATTGCAGATGGGATACGTGTTCGTATCGCTTTGATGCCAGCTGGTGATGATCCTGATTCATTTGTAAAAGAAAACGGTGCAGATGCCTTTAATGCGGTTATAGACAGAGCAATAAACCTAATTGAATTTCAGATACAGGCTGCGATTAAAAATAGGAATATCCGCAAACCTGATGTCAAGGCAAAAGTTGTTAAAGATATATGTGAAATACTCGTGAATATCAAGAATCGTGTTGAACGTTCAGAATATCTAAAGTATACCGTCCGTGAACTTGGTGTTGATGAAGGTCTGTTGTGGAGTGAATTACGTAATTTAGGATTGAAAGATAATCCGCCAAGACGCATTTTAAAACACCAAAAGACTGCCTCAAAGAAATTGTCTCCACGCGAAAGAATTGAATTTCAATTCGTCGAATCCTTAATTCAAGCACCTGAGTTAATTCCAGAAATAAAAACTCAATTCGATTATCGTGATCTTTCCAATACTCGACTTGTGGAAATTTCTAAACTACTTTGGGAAGCATCCACAGATGG
>VYFM01000334.1 GCA_009842375.1 Candidatus Poribacteria bacterium
AGAAAGCGACACAAGTGTCTGTCAAGTGAACGTGTATATTTTAGCAAATTTCACATGAAATGCCAAGTGTGCCGTCTACATCACCGAGCTAAAGCTTCGGTGTCTTGACGGCAAAGAGTGATAAATCACAAATTGAAGGACTGTAGAGAGAATATTTTCAAATGCAGAAATGGTATGAAAACAGAACTTTACTGAATATCTTCATATTGCTAATGGTTGTCTGTTTTATAGCATATTATTTCTATCACTGGCAGTGGGGATTACCTCTATTCCTCTCCTTCGGAACGTTAATAATGATTCGAGGTTTAATAAAAATTACAATACTTATGCGTAGGAATAATCCCAAGCATGAATCGCAAGATAAGGAGATTAAATGAAACGAAGAAATTTCATAAAATTGAGCGCGATGAGTGCTGCAGGGATGGTATTACCTATTAAATTGCAAGCACAAGAAGATAATATTCCTTTGTTGAAACCACGCACCTTCAAAACACCGAATGATGAATTTTACATTCTACAAATTGGAGACCCAGCAACAATTGATGTGAAGAACTGGCGTTTAGTTATCACCGGTTTGGCTGAGAAACCAGTTACCTCATTTTTATATAAAGAAATCACTGCAATGGATTCTGTTGTTACAATGCGAACGTTAAAGTGCATTGGTGATCCTATCGGCACAGAACAAATGGGAAACGCTGAGTGGAAAGGGGTCCAGTTACGCGAACTGATAAATAAAGCTGGCGTAAAAGATAATGCAAAAGTTGTTGTTTTCCAATGTGCTGATGGATATCACACGGCAATACCGTTAGAAGATGCCATGCATGAAGATACCGTTCTTGCCTATGAAATGAACGGTGAACCCCTTCCAAAGGAACATGGGTTTCCTATACGACTACTTAATCCCGGACATTACGGAACTAAGAATCCCAAATGGATAGTAAATATACAATTAGCTGCCGAACATCAAAGTTACTGGGAAAAACGCGGGTGGGATCCTGTTGCAAATGTAAAACTCGCAACTGTTATCGGCACACCCAGTCCAGAAGAAGAGTTAATTGCAGGTGAAAAATATACTGTTAGTGGTGCTGCGTTTGATGCCGGACATCATGGAGGCATTAAGAAAGTCGAAGTCAGCGTTGATTACGGTGTAACTTGGTCAGAGGCACAGATATGGGCAAAGGATACACCATTGGCATGGGTGCTATGGAAATGGGAATGGCAGACTCCAAAGAAAACTGGACCAGTTGAAATATATGCGAAAGCAACATCAAACAGTGGAGTCACACAAGACGAAATAGGTATCAAGAAAAAACCTGTAGATATATTAGGATACCATACTGTTGATGCAAAGATTATAAAACCAGAGTGAAATTGATAACTGTTTTTCACAGAGTTCTAGTTGAATAATTGTCCATCACTTTAAAATGAAGCGGTAGATGCGCTTAACACGGATACATAATTTCACCCTTTATATCCCCGCCTTACTTATTGATTTTGCATTGAGTAGTGTCCTAACCAATTCAGCATTTTACACCAGCGACCTGAAACTATCCTCTACTTTTTTGGGATTGTTGATGGCAATTTCAACAACCCTATTTGCAATTCTTGCAATACCACTTGGACGATTATCTGATCGGGTTGACCGTCGAAGTATGCTATACGCAGGCTGTTTTTTACTTGCAGTCGTAAGCATTGGACTTCGTTTCTGTACAAATAAATACCATCTTTTACTACTTTTTCCAGGTATTGGCATTAGTATGGCTCTTTTTTGGCCATCTTATGAGGCTTGGCTTGCTGAACGTGAAGATGAAGGACAATTGCTTCATCGTGTGATGCTATTCAATCTGTTTTGGAGTATCGGGATAACATTAGGTCCAGCAATCTCAGGGTATCTTTATCAGGATATAAATCCGTTCAGACCTTTTTATCTGGCATGTGCAGCTGGTTTACTCACTTTATTCACAATCGTATTGCAAAAGGCAGAATCAACTGCTCCTATATCAGAAAACAAAGATGAACCAACTGAAATCATATACCCATCAAGATTGGTTCGAAATACATATCTTAATTTAGGTCGTTGTGCAAATTTCGCATCATGGTTTACTCTCGGTGTGTTGCGAAGACTTGCTCCTAAACTCACAAAAGAAACTGGAATACTCCCTAGTACATTCGGTAATTTTATGCTTGTCCTTGGGGGAGTGCAAACCTTGACATTTCTCTTTCTCGGTACAGGTTATTCAACGCGTTGGCACTACCGATTTGCTCCATTACTGATAACCCAAATATTAGCAATTGTATGTCTTGTTGGAATATGGAAAATTCAACAAACGTATTTCTGGATTTGTGCCTTTTCAATTATAGGAATATCTGTTGCATTTTCTTATTTTAGCAGTATATATTATGGGTTGAACATGCATTCGGATAAGGGAAATAAGAGCGGATGGCACGAAGCTATTTTAGGGGTTGGTAGCTTATTAGGTCCAATGGTAGGTGGTATAGCAGCGGATTCAACATTAGGACCACACAGTCCATACCTATTGTGTGCAGTGGTAATAATATTAGCAATTGGTGTAGAAATAGTTATCTTATCTAAGAATCGATTGTCAATGGATGATCTCTAATGTAATCTTCATTGACGGTAATTCCAAGTCCAGGACCGTCAGGAACTGTTACGACATGGTCTACAATTTCAACACCTTCACTTGCCATAGTATCCAAAAACACAGGGGCATTCAGTTCAGCTGGAAGAACTAAGTCGATAGTAGAAAATAAATGTATACTTGCGATAAAACCCACACCTGCTTCTGTTAATCCACTGCCGAGTAGTTCGATTGCATTCGCTTCTGCAACATTAACACTTTTGAAACAATCTAATAATCCACCAGATTTACATATCTTCAAAACGACAGCATCTGCACATTCAAGTCGTGCAATTTTACCAAGATCATAATATGTAAAACAACCTTCATCAATAGCAATAGCAATAGGTGCTGACTCTCGGACGCGTTTCATACCAAACCAGTCTTGGCTTGAAACTGGTTGTTCCAGACAATAGATCTCTCGAATATTTTCAACACGTTTTAACAAATCTAATGCATTGGAAGGTGTATAGGATTGATTTGCATCAATCCAAAGTTTCGCATGTGGTGCAGCTTCATGTATTGCTAATATACGTTCTTCATCTTCGGTTGGGTTTCCGGCAACTTTCACTTTGAAACAGGTACAGGGAGATAGTGCTTTTGCTTTTAATGCCATAATCTCTGGTGTGTCAATACTAAGCGCATAACTGAGCGGAATCTGATTATGTCGTTTACCACCGAAAAGGACATGGATAGGCACATTCAATATTTGACCACACAAATCATATAAAGCTATCTCAACCGCAGCCTTTGCAAACGGATGTCCGTTACTAACTGCAGGTTTTAATGCATGATTTATCAAACTACGAAATTCGTTCTGGTGTAGTGGATTTTTTCCTAATAGCAGAGGTGCAATGTGGTAACGAATTGTTGATGTTATCGATTCAGTTGTCTCATAACTCCATGAGGGTAGAGCGCGTTGTTCTCCCCAACCGATATATCCATCATCCGTTGTGATTTTAACAAAGATGTGATCACCTGCTGAATTGGGATCTCCCACAAAACCGGTACCAATAGTAAAAAC
>VYFM01000480.1 GCA_009842375.1 Candidatus Poribacteria bacterium
AGATTGTAGATGGGTATTGTAAGAGAAAACAGTTGCTGCCGACATTTTCTAACATCCATAAGGTATAAGAAAAGTCTAAAATGAATGAGCAAATATCACTTTAAGCGATATATCGGGAAATGAGTGAACGAATAATTACAAATTCTTATCTGCCACAATGGCTATACCGTGTCATTATGAAACGGTGTATATGTCATATAGACATTATCAGAATTTTGTAAATAATGGTGTTGCAGAAATCTGACTTAAAGTGAAGGTGGAATTAGCTGTTATGGGGAGTAAGTTGGGCGCGTATACCGGCAACAATGGTTTGTAGTGCGATATGATTTTCGTTAAGGTAAGGTATAATCATGTCTGCATATTGCTTGCAAGGTTCTGTATAGATAGGAAAGTTGGGAAGAACGTCACGACGGTACCAGCTAATTGCGGATTCAAGGTTAGCACTGCGAGTGCCAACATCGCGAAGCATACGTCTTAACACACGTTCATGTGCGTCAACATCTAAAAATAGTTTGATGTCAATTAGGTTACGCAGTTGTTCGTTCCAATAGATTAAGTGTCCTTCTACAATCACGACACTGCTTGGTTGTGTAACTTTCTTTTCATCACCACGACTTGCTGCTCGTGTTCCGGGTGCTGGTGTCTCAATTGGACTATTTGAACGTAGTTTTTCAACATCTGCTATAAGTACATCCCATTGTACTGCATCGGGATGATTAGCGGTTATTACCTTTTCTCGTTCTTCAGGAGTGAATTCGGACCAATCTCGAAAATAGGAGTCTTGGTTTAGTGTAATGGGTGTAAGGTCAGCGAGTTTCTCTGTTAAAGCTGCGGCAAATGTTGTTTTTCCAGATGCTGAACCACCCATAATTCCAACGATAATCGGTGTCAGTTTTTCATTATTTGTCATCATTTATTGTTATATACGATATATTGAGAGTTTATTTGACAGCAATAGCGTAGCATATATTGATGTAATTGTCAATATAGAATCATTTGACTTAGGACGAAATTATATGTTATTCTATAATAATACATAGGTTTGATTTCACGCGGTGTGAAACGGAAAATTCCTTTACACATATAGATATTTTGGAGAAATAAGATGTTTTGGGAGACAATTGAATCACAATTTAAAGTCGCAGCTGCACACCAATTTCTGTTACATTTTAATGTAGGTGACTTGCAGCACGATGAAAATTTTGGTTATATGCCAACTCTGGATTATTTGATGGAACAATTAAATGTGCTTGGGTGTCGATTGGTTATCGGATATAATGCCACCCAAGGATTTAAATGGCCAAGAGTAGGAGAATGGATAAGTACACAGAAACTGTTAGGACTTATACCTAAAGAACAAGGACCACCAGCGGAAACTGAAGATAGAAAAAGGATCAACAGTCAACTATTACTCAATAAGCTGCATGAAGATCCATTTTACAAAAGTGATCCATTGCCGACAAAGGACTTGGCAAACAAGATGCACGATCTCCTGAAACAAGACAGAGTTAGAATCGGTTTGGTTATTGATAGCCTTGAACAGATTGCACCGAACGATCCTATGTTTGAGGCAGGTGCACATGACAATCAACAATATTTCTTCTACCAACTCAAAAATTGGGCATCAGATCTGGAAATTCGAAGAAAAAAACATATTATCCTACTTCTCACACAAAATACTTATGATATTCATCCACAGTTTCTTGTGAATCAGGAGATACCTATCGTAGAAGTTCCATTTCCTGACTATGATGAACGGTTGAAATTTATTGAGCACTTAACCAAAATACCACAAGAAATAACACATCAGGATTCACCGGATCAGAAAGTTCAAGTTCAACTGAACCTTGGGAATGCGCGTGAAAGACAAAATTTAGCTCGTGAAACTGCGGGTTTAAATCTATTTGGAATACATGATTTAGTCAGACATGCTGCGTCTTTAAAGCAGAAAGTGGAGGGACCATTACTTGGAAACTATCGACGTCAAAGTATCAAAGTATTCAGTCACGGAATTATTGAAATTAATGATCCACTTACCAATCCAAGACAACATTGGTCAAGCCATGTCACAAGGGTCATAGAAGATATAGCAGAAGGTTTAAAAGAAAGGGATATGCGGCGTGTTCCACGAGGCATCCTAATGCTTGGACCAACTGGTAACGGAAACATATTTGCTGCGCGTATGTTAGCTGGACAGACAAATATGGCATTTGTTCAACTTCGATATGCGAGTCAGGTCAGCGAAGTAACAATCAACCTTAATGATAGTGGTTCTGGTTACGAAAGAAATCTGAATTCTGCGATTAACTTTGTCCGTGGACTTGCCCCTGTAGTTGTATTTATGGATGAAGTTGAACGCGCTTCTCCACATACTGGGATGCAACAAGGTGGGGATCATGGTTTTCCTACGCTCTTGACGAATGTAATAAGCGATGCATCATTACATGGCCAGGTGATATGGGTAGGTACGTCGAGTCGTCCCGATTTAATGCCGCCGATTTTTCGCCGTCCAGAGATATTCAGTCATAAATTGGTGTTGCTACCCCCAATGCGTGATAGTCGTGCTGGTATATTGCAGTTTTTTTGTCGTTTCCACACACAGGAAGAGATGAACTTTCAAGAGATTGCGAGACACCAGAAGTTACGGGGAGTGAGTATTGGCGATCTCAATCAGATAGCGCAACGAAGTCATAATATCGCCAAACGTAAGAATCGCAATGCTTTTGTGGAAGAAGATTTGCGTGAGGCAGTCGCGGATTATATGCCTAATCATTCTACTGAAATGCAGATGTTTATGTCTTTGTTGGCATTACAAGAGGCGAATTCTCGTGGGATGATACCTGACAGACTTCCACGTCCCTACGAAGAATTCGTTGTTGAAGATCGGATTGACAAGACGAAAGTTAACAACCGTTTGATGGAGTTGAGTAAAGAACTTGGATTGAGTGCCTGATATATTGATTATATCTGATATGAACGGTTTCACAACAACCCGATTTTGAACAAGATCATATATTCTTAGGTTTCTACATAAACCCCTTTAAATGCAGATGCTCCTGTTGGCTTGCAACAGGAGCATGAGTATTCCGCTAAGTTGTCTAAACAATTGTAGGGTGTTTCCTACATCGAGCGATTACTCTTCTTCGTAGCGGCTTTGGCTTTGGTATCGGGGTTCTGAGCGACGTTCGCGTGGACGTGCGGGGTTGACCTTCAAGGGTCGTCCCATCAACTCTTGACCGTCAAGAGCTTCGATAGCGCGTTCACCGTCTTCTTGGTTTTCCATTTCAACAAATCCATACCCTTTGGAGCGACCATCATAACGGTCACGGATAATTGTTACCGATGAAAGTGGTCCATGCGGCTCAAATATTTCTTCCAAGTCAGTTTCTGTGGCTGCATAGGGCACATTGCCAACGTAGATGTTCATCTCGTTTCTCCTTTTGAAATTGAATAAACGGGAATGTGAGAAAACTGAGTACTGTCAGCAAGTTCTATTGGCAGGCATTTGGCAGTGGTAAGATTGGTAAAAATGAACTCGGGATTCTCATCAATCTTCTTCGGAAGCCGCATCACAATCTACAAGAATGCTACTGGTTCCAAACCGTAAAACTGTCAAAATACTACGCATAACGTTGTTCGCAGACACCGTCACAT
>VYFM01000286.1 GCA_009842375.1 Candidatus Poribacteria bacterium
ATCCGAAGGAATGTCGCTCTCAACAAGTCGCCCTTTCTGACGTTCTATCCCACTAAGAATTTGATTCATGTAAGGGTCACCGCGAATAGCGGATGCTACTCTCTCTACAGTTCCATCTGAATTTACCTTATTTTCCCATTCAATATAGACCGTACCAGGAATAGTAGGATATACCAATCCATCAGCCATTATTGAACCGACTGTACGTATTCCCTGTTTCCATAGCTTGACAGTGACACGTAACATTAATTCAGAATTTGCATCCATATAATCGGGATAATCCCAAAGATCTTGTGATGGAAAATCTGACGGTAATTCAGGATATGGACCAAAGCCGTGAGGAGAGACTGTTGCGATCTTTTCCTTATCTTGTGACTTTTGTGTTATGTTTGGCAAACTCTCAGCAGAGAACGTGCTGGACTCAACAACTTTGTCAGTTATTTGGGTGATGGGTTTCTCTGCGGTTGTGTTATCGTTTTCCGCAGGTGCTTCAGTTACGTCTTCTGTCACGTTGTTGGAGGTTTCCTTTTGGGTTGTTTCCGATTGATGAAGCAGTCTTTCTACCTCTGTAACGGCTTGCCTGTCTGCCGCTGTATCATGTTTATACCATAGGATACACGCAACGGATAACACAATCAGAAAACTGATCCCACTAAGAACCCATTTATTCGTAAGAAGTTCACGATACATCGGTAACCTCCTAATATATTTAATAGCAACTTGGTCTATTTAACCCTATAGACTGAATTTTTGGATGAAAAGGGTGCATAATTTGAGGTATTCATTGTAGCACAGAACGCGGGTTGCATGGGTGTTTTTGTTATACTTGCGGAGGGGTTGTCTGAATCGCGGATTACACGGAGGGCGCGGAGGAACACGGATTTCTGAGTCTTGGCATCCTACATCCCGTTTCAAAAGATAAACATTAATCCTTTGAAAACGAATACAATACATCAAAAAACCCATCCGCGTATCTCCGCGTCATCCGTGTCATCCGCGATTCAGACAAATACCATGTCGGAGGTCGCTTCGCTCGCTCCGACCTACGGATTTGGTGCAACCTACCGCCGCCGCGCACGACGTTTCAGGCGCGCCTTCAAATCCTCCGGCGGTTCGTGGTTATCAGATGTAGACCTACCCGAAGGCAGAACCCCATCCCCCAGCTTCTTGCTATGTGCAATATGCTTTTCCAACTGTGCAATAGGCAGATCAGCATAATATGCACGGTGATATGCCTCATCAAAGTTCTCACCATACGCACGGATACCATGTTTGATCGCCTCATCAACCCGTGCCTGACGGAAAGTCTTACTCGCTTCTGCATCGTTAGTTAATGTGTTGACCTGTTCACGAAGGTTCTGCACCTCAGTCTGCAATGTGCGGACAACCGCATCAGGGTCATCAGTTTGCGCAATAGATGGAATGTCCAATGCCTCGCGTAGTCTCTCAATCCACTGTTTATCTGTCATCAGTATCTCCTCAATGACACCTCGCATCTCGCGTATATTCTCGATAGAAGTGTCGCGGTTAGACCCAAACTCAACGAGGGACACCTCTTTGAGATGGGCATCGTAGACGGTATAAGTTGCAGTCTGCATCCTGCCATCGCCTACATCATATTTCTTACCCGGTTTATGCGTGCAGTATTCATCGTTATCGGCATTGTCCCACCAATACCAACGCCGCACCTCACGATTACAAAGGTTGCACACTTCGCGTTCCCCATAAAACCCCACAGAAACCTGATTGATCAAGCCGTGTTCAATCGCTCGTATCAGCTTTTCACTCGTGCGAAACTCGCGCCCCTGTCCCTCATATTCCATATTTTTCAGGATATAGAAATCGATCATCAGTTCATTCTTATCGGTCAGGAGAGCGTTGTTTGAACGTCCGTAACCGAAAGATCGGTATGCGTGATGGTCTTTGAGTGCGACACCGGGCATAGTTTTCGCGTCTGCTTCAAAATTGCGGAGTGTCGTCTTTGGATCCATTATAGAGTGGTGAAGATCAGGTTTATCGTTGCTTGCGGTGACCCGTATCCAGTATTTATCGTCATCGTGTTCCGGCATATCTGCGTGCATAGCGCGGGTCGCTATTGTTGCTGGAAAGTAGCGTGTATTGTTCATGGTATCTCCTTTACTGTTGCTTGATTGCTATATAGTATAACGCAAGGAGACAGAAGGTCAGATATGTTTCGCGTATTAGGAACAATGTATATCCAATAGATATAGTGTAAGTCTGAAAAATTGCCTGAAACACGGAAAATACACTCTTTGTAGCACCAACTTTCCAGTTTGTGCAAACTCAAAACCGCGTCCTCCGCACATTCCGCAATTCAAACAAAACAACAAACAATCCTGTATCCATTCCACCAAAAATAACGTATACATGTATACAACTATACGCTTATACATGTATACAAACATACACGTATACATATATACAACGCACAAAGGAGCGGTCATGAAGATCATCGCGATATTATCAGGGAAAGGCGGGACAGGGAAAACAACACTCGCAGTGCATCTCGGAGTCGCCGCAGAAAATGCCGGATTGACAACCGCTATCATCGACCTTGACCCGCAAGCAAGCGCGCTCACATGGCGCGATAACAGAGAAAAAGAGACCCCCGCAGTCGTCTCCGCACAAGCCTCCCGATTGCCACAACTCGTTGATGCCGCGAAACAGAACGGCGCAGACATCGTGTTCATTGACACCGCGCCACATTCCGAAGCCGCAGGGTTAGTCGCCGCCCGTATCTCCGAACTCGTAGTAATCCCGTGTCGTCCTGCGATCCTTGACCTACGCGCTATCGGTGCAACAGTTGACATCACACGGCTTGCGAGTGTGCCTGCGGTCGTTGTGTTGAACGCTGTCCCCGCTCGCACAACATTGGCGGACGAGGCACGCACAGCAATTGCAACATATCAACTGGAAACCGCACCGTGTCAGTTAGGACAACGAATCGCTTTTGTGCATGCGCTCACTGCCGGATTGACAGCACAGGAATACGAACCGAACGGCAAAGCAGCGAAAGAAATTACGACCTTATATCAATACATCGCTAAAAAGATAGGAGCTTGAAACTATGGCAAAAAAACCGAGTCTTACGGATGCACTCAATACCGCTGGGAAAACGACACAACAGGAAACATCACCAGCACCGACGGCTACCAAAGCCTCCGGTTCACGTGCTGGGAAGAAACTAATTGCCGGACACTTTGATCCTGCCATCCATCGTCAGTTGAAGCAGCTTTCTGTCAATGAGAACATGAGTATACAAGATTTGTTAGCAGAAGCATTAGACGATCTGTTCCAAAAGCATGGAATGTAACCGTCCGCCTTTCCAGTTTGTGCCGAATACCATTCCCCTCTTCGTAGCACAAACTTTCCAGTTTGTGCAAACACACCTCTTCGTAGGTCGGAGCGATCAAAGCGACCTCCGACACCCCCGCACCCTGCTTCTTTGTAGCACAAACTTTCCAGTTTGTGCAAACACACCTCTTCGTCCGTCGGAGCGAGCAAAGCGACCTCCGACACCTCTTCGTAGGTCGGAGTGAGCAAAGCGACCTCCGACACCCCCGCACCCTGCCTCTCTTTGTCCCTCAAACTTTCCAGTTTGTGCAAACTCAACCCCG
>VYFM01000710.1 GCA_009842375.1 Candidatus Poribacteria bacterium
GTTGATGATTGTTACTAATAGTTTATATCGTAGGTTGGAGTGAGTTTGCAAAGTCCGATCTGTCTTTTGTCAGAATCGCGGATTACGCCGATTTCACGGAAGAACACGGATGGTTTTTTGATGTCCTGTATTGCTTTCAATGGGTTGATGTTTATCTTATGAAACGGGATGTAGAACGCTACGACTCCAGAAATCCGCGCCTTTCCGTGGAATCGGCGTAATCTGTGATTCTGACAACATACATGCCAAAAACTTTACACACCTCCTGTTGATGTCAGTTGAGACTTGACAAACCAAGTTGTTTCTTGATAATCTGTGCTAAACAAATAGTAAATGTCGTAATTCTGTTTGACTAACCCGTATTTGTATACTATGTGTATACAATTGATATTTAGAGAGGTACATCCTCATGAAAATTACAGATATAGAATACCGCACCGTATCCATTCCGTTTCTTCCTGCGATTGAGGAGCATTCTGGGATGGTTTATCCGACTACAATCGTTTGGGTACATACAGATGAAGGAATAACAGGTTTAGGTGAAAGCAATGCTGTTCATAGCGATATAACAGAACAAGCAGACCAAATTGCCGAAAGATATATCGGCAAGAATGTTTGGGATTTTGATTTTGCCGATGAAGGGATTACATTCCAATCTGCATTTTATGATATTGCTGGACAAGCATTGGGTGTGCCTGCACATAAGCTAATTGGTCGACAGCATAGGGAAAGTGTTGAACTTGCTTATTGGTCACCTCCGATGCCACCAGAAGCTACTGCCGCAGAATCAGAACGTGCTGCAAACCTTGGTTTTCGTGTTCATAAACTCAAAGCTCGGAAGGCAACTATCGTTGAAACTGCAAGGTTAGTCAGAGAAGCATGTGGACCTGATTTTGAGTTACGAGTTGACCCGAATACAGAATTTGGTGACTTGGAAACCGGTATCCGTCTTGCTGAAGAATTGCAACCGTATAACATTGAAGTCTATGAAGACCCAATACGTTTTGAAGATTTATCTTGGTACAGTGAACTCAGAAAACATACCGATGTACCAGTCGCAAGGCATGTGGGTGGAATACAGGAAATATTAAGAAACATTCAAGCAGATGCTGTTGATGCTATAAATACACAGGGGAATGTCTCTGGAATTCGTAAGAGTGCTGCTGTAGCAGAAGCAGCGGATATACCGATATGGGTGCAGTGCTTCGCTTTCGGCTGCTGTGTTGTTTCTACCTTTGTGGCACACTTGGTATCTACCATACCAAACTGCACTATGCCGATAGATGAACTCCCACATATAAGAGTTGATGATCTATCAGGAGGTAGTATGAATCTTACAAATGGTGCGATTCAGTTGTCTGACGAACCGGGGTTAGGTCTCCATTTGGATATGGATGCAGTTGAACGGTATAGGATCAAGTAATCAGTCTCTTGCTTTTATGCCTACATGGGTTAGTTATTCTTAGTTGAATCCAGATTATTTATGATACGTTGGACGACCTGTTTCGTTTTTCCCTGAACAGCAGGTTGTTCGAGTTCGTAGACTTCATCTGAAATAAGATGTTTATGTGTCTCAATTGGGAAGCGGTTATGTGAACCGTTATCAATATATCGATTGAATACTGTAAAGCGAGGATATTCTGCTGTCCAACGTCTTCCTCCGTGGTAGAGTGCTTCGGTGAAGATGACACAATCCCCAGCATTGGCTGGGACGTTAATGACGGTCGGGGGACCGTCGTAAATGGAAAGATTATTGGGAGGGTCAAAGTTACGTTTATGGCTGCCGGGGAGACAGACAAATCCTGTTCTTTCAGGAACATCAACTAACGAAGTTCCTGCGTTGATAAACCCCGCACGTGGTTCTCCATTTTCTACACTGTAATCCTGTCCAGAAGCGTGGAAATTTATGTCGTCAGAGGTTGTATAGTTTTTTGTCAATGCACAGTCTACCAGACAAGGAGCTGCTCTTGTCAATGCAATGATGACACGCATGATCTCCATATTCAATACTAAACGTTGAAATACCTCATGACCATATTGTATGTTGTTTATCCAGTGTGCAATTGTAGGAGAATGATTACCTGCTTTTGAAGTTGAAGTGAGTGGTTGTGGTAATTCTTCTAATTCCATATCGTGCCACTGATTTCCCAATTCAATCATTATTTCTATATCTTCTGGTGGGACAACCTTGCGTAAAATAATGAACCCATGGTGGTCGAAGAACCATTTTTCTTCAGATGTTAGCATTTGAATTCCTTTCAATCCAATCGTCAAATTCTTTTACTGAGGTTATTTTTTCTTCTATCACTGCCTGATATACTGCCATACTATTGTAAACATCACCACGATAATCTGGACGTTGAGATATAGTGTGTTTTATTCGGAGTATTGAAGTGCGATCTGCCTGTTTAATTTTCGTGTGTAATACGTCAAAGTCAGCCATGTGTGCATTAAAGTCATTTTCACCATAGCCCCAAATGTCTATTTTCCAATCTTGTTCGTTGTATCGTAGCATAGTGCCCCAATATAGTCCGTGATCAAATCCTGGAAAATTGCGGATAAAGTGATTTGAATAGGACATTTTTGTAATTTGAAACTTTGTTGCTATTCTCTTACCTATTTCAAAAAACAATCCTACATCCTGTTCATCTGGTAGTATCATGCTTATGTCAATATCCCGCCATGTCATTGTGTCTAATGTGTAGCTGCCTATAACGCGAGTTTTCCCAAAGGCGGTAAGAATAGATAATAGCCCTTCGTTATGAAGTAGTTTTGTTGCTTCTTCTCGCAGCAAACGTGCATGTGTGAGGATCTTTTCATCACTCATAACAAACCCTTAAAAGTCATAAAATTTACATTTTTTCTTATGAGATATAAGGTTTTGGATTCTGTTCAACTTCTTCAAGAAGTGTATCTACATAAACTTTAATGTGAAACAAACGACAGTCAGAATCCCCTACCTTACCGCGATTCAAATTACCATGTGAATCCCAGAATGCTCCGAGTACAGGACGATTTATGCTGATAAAATCCGCTTTGGAGTCATTGGCAAGACGTTTGTTCCAATAGATAACTTCTACCAGATGAATATAGGTTGATGTTTGATAATCAACCCCCAGCATTAAGAGTTTCCCATTGGCTTGATAAGCACGAAACATTGGGGAATGCGTTCCATAAGTCTTACCCCATGGATCATAATCCCATCGTGATTGATAACCATCAGTGCTTAGATGATCTGCTACAAACGCTTCAGCACCTTTTCCTCGTGCAGCAACTGAATGTGAATAGTTATCTGAACGATAGGTACCAGGCATTTGACGAAAATATTCTGTTAACCATCCTACTGTGGAAGGTGTTGTTTCAACATTCCACGATTGGACGCGTTCTTCCAGTGTCGGTAGGAGGTTGAATGACGGCATCAAAATTAAACCATCCTGTCCTATGACATCTTCCAACGCAGAAATAACGGTGATTGCACCACCTTTTACTTGTCCTAAACTCTTAAATGATGAATGGATAAATACCGTATCATCCTTTTCTAAACCGAGTTTAATAAAGTCTGTGATGAGATTATCGCGGGTGTATGGTAATTTCATTTTCAGAATTTTGGACAGTTACATCTAATAGTA
>VYFM01000229.1 GCA_009842375.1 Candidatus Poribacteria bacterium
GTTGATGTAACGTGCGTTGACTTTGCTGATGTGTTATCTGAGTTGTCGGTCTGTCATTTTTTGTCTCCTTTTGGTTTTTGGTGTTGATGTCTATTATATCTTGGGTTGGATGAGTTTGGAAGGGGGTACGGCTTCTTGGAACAATATGTTTCATGTATGTTTTGGGTGGATTTGGGATTTTGTGTGAATTGCGGGAATTGTCTGAACCAGGATTCGCAGGATTTTGGGATTAGTAGGATAAGAGGAAGACAAAGAAGCGGACGGCACGCGGCGCGTGAAGGCTACTCTGTCGGACATCGCAGAGGACGCAGAGGGACGCGGTATGTGTATTTGCACAAACTGGAAAGTTTGTGGGACAAAGACGGACGGCACACGGCACAAACTCGATGAAGCTTCATTTATTGGTTCGGTAATATTCGGGCGGGGTAACCCCGCCCCTACGATATTTTATGGACTGGATTACCGAATTATTTTTTTTCATCTTCATACCGAATTATTTTTTTTCATCTTCATAAAGTTTGTGGGACAACTTCTGTTGTCCGTTATGTTTCTGATGCAGGTTCATCAAATGTCCCAATAATTTCAAAGTTCACTATAAATATCGGATGTCACTTTGCTCGCTCCGACCTGCGGATTAAAACAAAAATTATATTGACATACTCTATAAATCAGTAGTAAACTGTAAGATATCTATCTCTCATAGGATATTGAAATCATTTATCAATCTTCGGTGTCAAGACCCCGCTGCTTTAGCACGGGGATGTAGACACCGCAAAGTCCCTTTGACTTTTAGCGTGAAATATGGTATCCTAATAGGACTCCTTCAATGCAGATATTTATGGTATCTGTCCACCACAAATGGGAAGTATCCGCCTTTCAAGGAAGTAGTGATATGCCATTAAAAACACATAAGATTGCTTTAGATCCGAATAACAAACACCGTGCTTGGTTTGCTCAGCAATGTCGCGGTAGGGCATACCGAGACACAAAACGCTTGTGGAGTCCAAGTAAGACCTCAATCTGTGGCACGAGAGACGGAAGCAGGAAAAGCCATTTGGCAGCAACAATCGCTGCCAATATAAGAGCGAAGAATCCCCCATGTTTTAGCGGGGGGAGTATGTCAATTCAACCCTAACACGATGTCAGAACAGAAGCGGAATCAAGAAGACCTTTTTATACAGTTGCTTGAAAAAGTTGACAGTTTAATATCTCATTTGAATAATAATTCGATACGCGTGCCGAGTGAATCTCTTGACAACTACATTGCTTTTAAATGGCATGCACAGAACGGTAAAGGACACCTTATCCCAGTAAAACATCCACACCTTGTTGAAAGTGCGGATCTTATCGGAATTGATTTTCAGTCATCCGCTCTTGACAGAAACACACGTCAGTTTTTGCAGGGATTACCTGCAAATCATGTTTTGCTGTGGGGTGATCGTGGTACAGGAAAATCTTCGTTGGTTAAGGCAATGTTGAATCGCTATGCTGACGAAGGTCTAAGACTCATCGGAGTCGGTAAAGAGGGACTTGTCCATTTACAAGAGATTGCGGAAATATTGTGGGATCGACCAGAACGTTATCTTCTTTTCTGTGACGACCTTGCCTTTAGTGAAAGCGAACCAGAATATCGTGAACTGAAGGCAGTATTGGAAGGTGGTATTGCTGAATGTCCAGATAACATTCTGATTTACGCCACATCAAATCGTCGACACTTGATGCCGAGGCAGGTGGGTGAAAACCAATACCCACAAAATGAGGAAGATGAACTCTATCCACGTGAAGCAACTGAAGAAAAGGTTTCGCTTAGTGACCGTTTTGGGTTGAGACTGGCTTTCTACCGAATTTCACAGGAAACCTATTTACAAATAGTTTCTCATTATGCCCAGAAATTAGATTTGGATATCCCGACAAAAGAATTACATCGTTCTGCATTGGAATGGGAAGCTTCATCCAGTGGGAGATCCGGAAGAGTCGCATATCAGTTTATCACTAATCTTGCGGGACAATTAGCACTTAGAGATAATCTATAGTACTAAACGAAATATTCAGGAACGACATATTCTATACAACAGGAAGGTAAATTTATGAGTGACCTACAAACGGAGCAGTATCTTTTTGACGTACAAGGTTACTTAGTTATTGAAGATGTTTTGGATTCTGATGAGGTGGCTGAACTGAATCAGCGGATTGATGACCAAAATCTTCCAACTCCCGGAAAGGTACAAAGATTTGGTAGTGCCCCAGATGGATCAGGTTTTCTACAGTGGGGTAAATCATTTTGCGATTTACTTGATCATCCGAAGATAATGGAAGTCCTCCGTATCCGTTTAGGGGACTGTTTCCGACTTGATCGGATCTATGGGATGTATATGCGAGAGGGGATGCCGAGAGGCGGATTGCATGCTGACTATGGCGCAACGTCTCCGACATCAGAGGCAAAACCTGGAGAGTATTTTCCTTTTCGAGATAACCAAATACACAACGGTTTTGTCGTGGTAACATGGAATTTGGCTGACACAGGACCAGGACTCGGTGGATTCTGCTGTATACCCGGCAGCCATAAGGGCAACTATAGATTGCCACATGAAATTGCAGCTGCACCTGAAGATGCCCCTTGTGTTATCATACCGAATGCCCCTGCAGGTTCAGCGATCCTATTTTCTGAAGCATTAACACATGGCACAGCGGCTTGGAACGGAAAACATGAACGCCGTTCACTTCTGTATAAATATTGTGTGTCTCACATGGCATGGACATCACGACGTGTGGCACAGCCAGAGGATATAGAATTAACGGAACGTCAAAAGGTTCTCTTCCGTGAACCTGCTGACCCATATCGGCACTTCCCATCGCTTTTTTAGGTTGTTGATTACGACAAAATAGAGCAACAAATATAAGATAACGTGGAGACATAAAGAAATTGTACTTCACAAATACACAAAATGGAGGTATTTATGTTTAACCGAATAACAGTTGGTGTAACACTATTTTTAATGTTAGGCAGCATTATTCTAATACAAACAACAAACGCTGTTCCTAAAAATGGGACAGTGCGCGTGAGCGGTGATAACACTTGGGTCGTCTATGTCAATGGCGAAAAGGTAAGTGAAAGCGGAGATTGGCAAGTGCCTACCGTCAACGAGTTTAAATTGAACAACGGTTCTGCAGTCATCGCTGTATATGTACACGATGCAGAACCAGGGGCGGCGGGAAAAGGTGGATTCCTCGCTGATATTATCCTTGACGATAAGCCGGATTACATCGGTACAGGTGAAGAAGGTTGGAAATGTGAAATAGGTAAACCTATCGCACAACGTAACGATGGTTGGGAAAAGGTGAATTTTGACGATAGCGATTGGGAAACTGAACTCGAAGTATATGAAAAGTTTGGCGGAGGTATCTGGGGATTTGGAGCAGGTACTATGCGTCAAGTCCTTAATAATCCTGATTGTGAAGCACATTGGGTCTGGTGTGGTCCAAATGACGGTGCAGATGATATATATTTCCGTTATATTGTTGGTCAACTCCCTGTTGAACCAAAAGGCAAGCTCACTACGTCATGGGCAAATATTAAAAGAAACTCTATGTAGAGTGTATGTTGTAGGAACGGTTTTCCTGTAAATAAT
>VYFM01000185.1 GCA_009842375.1 Candidatus Poribacteria bacterium
AGCGGGTGAATGTCCAAGTAGATTTAGAATACTTCTTATCTCACCTGTCCAAGCGCGAGCGGTTTATTGTTGAAAGGCGAAGCGGTATCCCGAAAGAAATGACCTGTGCTGAAATCGGCAAGGTTATCAACATGTCTACGACACGCGTTAGCGTGACGTTCACCAAAGCGATGCGTAAGATGCAACGGCTTGCTAAACACTTACAGGGAACACCAAAACAGGTTCAGAAAGCGATAAACTTCCCTCAAGTCGTCATGCAAGGAGTATAACCCATCCAAACAGAATGAGGGCAGCCATTGCTGCCCTCATTCAAGTATAGTTTAACTTACATCAATGGTATTATACCACATTGACAAAGAGGTATCTATGGTAATCCAAGATGTGAAGGTTGGGAATCCAATTTTACTCATAGAATTCGGTGTTGCAAGACAAGGTTTGTATCCAAGTATTGATACGGAAGGTGAACGGATAGAATACCAAATGGAAGCAAATAGTGATGTTATCCGCTGAATCCTGTTCCAGAAATAGTGGTAGTGAAATCTATGAAATGGCAAAACATCGTGAAAGTCCTCTCATCGCGGTATACCATAGAGGGTGACAATCTGATAAGCATGTCCGATACTAATCAAACATAACAGGGGTGGGTTCAACCTACCCTTATATGCCATATTTTCACGGGGAATGTTCATCCGAGTGGTAAGTTAGTGAAAAGGTAATCTGTTCCCGTATCAACCCCAATAAGGAGTCTACGATGTCAACGAAAACACGACATGAAATCTTACAACACGCACGAGCAGCTTACAGTGAAAAGGTGAACAAACTGGCTGCTAATGTCGTGAGTTATTTTGATGAACAGTATCCTATATCAGCGAAGGACGTTGCTGCCCATTTCAGTATCGGTGAACGCCGCGTGTATCGCTATCTCAAAAAGGCAGGCAGGCAACTCCCACCGCAGCAACGCAGAAAGATAGATATGGAAAAGGTGAAGCAAGCACATCGGCTACATGATAAGTTGCAGAACAAGGCAGCTGTGGCACGACAGATGAAATGTTCTGCTATGCAGGTCGCGCGCTATCTCAAGATTTCACCCGATGGTGAGGGAGTGTGACAGATATTTTAGTTGAAAAGGGCACATAAAATGCATTCTGTTGTGACAAAGTGTTCAGAATACCTTCTAACGCATCTCTTAATCTGTTCGTGTATCCTAAACCCTCAAAAGAATATATCTATTCGGTGTGTGAGAGTGGATAGGTGAATCGGATAAAATTAAGGCATAACACACATTGAAAAAGTGAGTTGAGGATTTACTGAATCGATGACAAAATAGTAGACATCTTATCAGATATTATAGTTATCTCTGATCTACTCGTATGTGAAACCACGTCTAATTCAAAAATGGATCCGATCCTGCATTTGTAACAACACCATGAGTCATAAATGTGAGCCCTATCTTATTTTCTAATTGGGCACATAGTTGAGCTTTGACCACAAGAAAATCATAACGTTCAGCCTCAAAATCACGAAACTTTTACGCATAGACCTTTCAATCAATGGGACCGTCCCTCATCGTATTCTAAGTACGGGAACTCTTTTGATAAAATTTGCTTTAGAGTATTTAGTGTTTCACCTACGATAACTTCCAGTGCTTTTCTATCCCTGTCGTGTTGTTCAGGAACAATGACCGTGATTTCGGGTAAGACCTTCTCCAGGGGTGCATCTAGTTTTCCAAAAATTTTTGCGGTGCAGCAGGAGGACCAACTACCCAAGCTATACAGGAGTGTGGGATATGATGTGGATTTTCTGAAAATGCTTTTCTCTGTTCTCTATCCATGTATCTGATGTCCACTGTATCGTTTTCCGTGCCACGCGATATTAGACTGATAATACTGACACGATCTCCAAGAAAAAGTTCACTCACACTCTTAAGTGTTGATTTGTCAATCCCTGTAAGGTAATAGAATGTACCGTCACCGCCAAAGTTATAGGAAACAACCGTAATGATATACTTGTTTCCTTCTACAACACGCTCATTCAATAATGCGTATTCAAGCTCGTGAGTTTCACCATCAGACAAATACTCAGCTTTACCTTTAAGTGTTTTGCCCATGATAACTTCCAGTGCTTTTCCATCCTTGTCGTGTTGTTCAGGAACAATAACCGTGATTTCGGGTAAGACTTCCTCCAGGGGGGCATCTAATTTTATAAAATTCTTTGTAGCGCAGCTCGAAATCATAACTGCAAAGAAGAATACCAATAGTACTTTATAGTCGTTGAAGATAGTCTGTGTTTTCATGCTGATTTTCCTCCCCAAAATGTATTGCATATATCATACGGCATTTAGTAGTTAAAGTCTAATGGTATCAAAAATGTCTATAAGTATCAAGTCCATAGCAGCGTGGTTATGGCATTTGTCGGCAATATAGAAATATCGGATATATTAATTACTAATGCATCCGATATTTTACTTTGAATATGTGTGTTATTGACATACTCCCACGCTTTAGCGGGGGGAGTATGTCAAGACAATTTTTCAATTTTCGTCAAAAACGATTGATTGCGAAAGTTTATACAATGATATGCTTTCATACTCAAAAAAAGCGAGTTTAACGTGAGTTTGATAAATATTCTTGGAAGTTACATATCATTGGCACCTGATAGTCTTTTTCCTATAGTTTTTTATGTTGAAGGACATCCCACGACACGCACCGAAACGGATGTTCAAAAAAATAGACAACAGAACCAGTACCTCTTGTGAGAGCTGCACAAAACGACTATAGCTGATGAGGTTTGGAAACGCCCAACGCAACTGGCAGCAGACATGATCTTGGTAATAGGTCTTAAAGTTTTTATGCTTTTTATGATGAAAATGCACAAGTATCGTCATGGCTTCACTCGGATGAAGGTTTCTGGGGCTGCCGCGTGTCCTGCTTGTTCCGAGTATTTCTGGCAGCTGGTATTGTGCTTGATATTGTTCGGACGCAAGAAAAAATCGTCAATTTCACAAAAAAGTGTTATGATATCCATCAGAGAACTCCTTTGTCCTATTTGGATGAATACATAATAACAAATGGGTTCTCTATCTACCAGTTTTATTTATCAAACACGTTAACCATTGTTTGTTAATGAATACATGTCTTATGGGGAGAGGCAAAACCCCCGCATATAAGGAAAATGTTATGTTTAAACTGTTAGCAATTATATTTGTTGTCGTATTTGTTGCCGCTTTAGTATTTAGCACACCTTGGGTTGTTGATTTAGCATCTTTATTAGGTGTTACATTAATTGTCGGATTTATACTGACTGTCGGATTTATACTGATTGTCGGACTTGTTATTGCCTACGTTGTCGTCAAGTTCTTCAGGTAATGGATTACTCCCAAGTCCTGCGGGAGACGCAAAACCTCGCATTCAGAAAGGAAACATTGTGCGTAACCATCAAATCATTGCTGTTTATGTCTTGGTCGTCGTATGTATTTTTAACGTGAGTTTGATAAATATTCTTAGAAGTTAACGTGAGTTTGATAATAAAATGTGAGTTTGCTCTAAACACTTTTCAAGTTTAAAAAAGCAGTCCTTTTGTAGCATAACCTGTTAGGTTGTGCCGTTTTTGCCAAAAATAACAGA
>VYFM01000289.1 GCA_009842375.1 Candidatus Poribacteria bacterium
TGCACATATATTGTATGTTTGCTACAATATATGTTGACGTTAGCAATTCACGGAGTGCGTGGGTTACGTCAGGGCTTGCTTCCTAATTTTTTAGGTGCGCCGCAGGTGCAAGAGACACCAGCGACGCGTAGCACTGCCATAGTCGAAGTATGACAGCGCTGGTTTCTATTATATCAGAATGCCTTGCTTTCTGGTAGTTTAAAGTGGGAACCAGCTCCCTATAGGGCGAGTTGCCTATGAATCTTCTCTCTAGTTGACACACCTGTCAACCTTCCCTGTAGACTGTCACAAACAATCTGTATATACACAACCCCGGTGTTATTTTAGTGCAGTCTAAAGGTAGGATACCCCATAAGTAAAAAGAAATATGCTGTTGTCGCCGATAAACCGCTTTTTCAGATAATCATGGATTACAATTTCAAATATGGTAGAGAGTTTCAGCAGCGTCGCAAGACGCGGTCTTTACCACTTACCGACTGAAACCGGGAAGTTCATGATAGTGAAATTCATGACTCCAATTGTTAATCAAAACCGAATTTAGAACAAAGCATTTTTCTTACTTGCTATAGAAAATAAGAAAAGCCTGTTTTGTCAAACTTGTATCAACTTTAATCTACATGACTATTTATACTAAAGTTCATGATATGTGAGGGGAATTGCCCCTCACAGCATAAGGAGATTATTGTGTTAAAACTATTGGCAATAATCATATTTCTTGTCGCCCTAATATCTGGAGCATCTTGGGCTATTGATTTAGCAGACGGATTAGCAGCTTTAATACGCATCACGTTAGCTGTCGGATTTATATTGATTTGCGGACTTGGTCTTGTTTGCTTAGTCGCCTACTTTCAAGGTCCTTCAAAAGACTAATAAGTTGTTTTAGGTGACACAACACCTTTGCATTTGCAATGTCACCCAAACGGCTCCCTATAATAAGGAGAAGCACATGTCTTGGTTTTCAGAGTTGTTCCATGGAAAAGTAGATCAGTATATGTTAAAAAAAGCGTATAAATGGGGTGAAGGACGGGCAAAAACAAAGTTAATCACGTTTTGTTTTTTTCAAGGACAACACCCTTATATACCAAAGAAAGAGTTGTACTACCTTACTATTGAAGAGAGTACTATATTTGACAAAGACACTGCTCGTCAGATAGTAGATACTGCAGCAAATAATGCTGAAGGAATTAGAGGTGTAGTAAAACTTCGAAGTCAAAAACAGCCTTTCTCATTACGAACTGTTGTAAAACATCTACTCCTTTATGAAGAAACTCATCATTTTGGATTTAATGGTCATCCACATCCACATGGGATGGCTCATGCCTTTATAGCTGTTGATGACATAATACCCGAAGATTTATAACTATCAAAGGAGATTTAGTGATGTTTTTCGTAGAATACACCGAACACGACGATAGAAAAGCATTAAACTTGGCTATGTGTCAAACGATTGAAACCTATGTGTATGAAACAGGTTCAAGAAATGAATACGCTCTTTATATATATCATGAAAAGTTCGGCAAACAGACAATAGAGTTTAAATCAAAAGAAGAACTTTTCTCAACTTTTGATAGTTTGATGGATGCCATCAAGCATATCAGGGTCATTGGGTGTCTTCGTATCCTCTACGTGATGCTCCAAACCGCCCTTAAGTATGTAGTAAGAAAGTGTTTCTGATAAATAATCGGCAACCAAACATAACTCTTCCAAATGTTCTTTTTTAGAAAGTGTGGGTTTTGATGGGCTATCACTTCCTCATAGAAGGTGCAAACAGAGCCATGTGGGTCGTCATCAACCAGACACTCATAGACTTATCAGAACATACTCAAGAGACTTACCTCACGCTCTCATCCCTACTTGCATTATTTGACATAAGTGGGTAAGTGTTCCGGACTATTCTTATACTTTCTTGCGAGGGGAAAGACTATTGGAAACTTGTTCAGAGTCTCACCCATTACTTTAGTAGGTGTTCAGGAAGAAGAATATACTATCAGAAGGAGTGCTTTCATGCTGAAAATGAAACGGGCTTATGTAGCACTTGGCGTGGCGATCGCGTTTTTTGGATATTTTAGGGATGTCTGTGATGTGTGAAATAACTAACGATCTGGGACTACCATATCCAAAGTACCAATACAACCATGGGGGAAAACCCCTCCCGGTGAACAAACACAAGGTAAATGTGAAGGCGCGAGAGCTCTTACAACAAACAGACTACCCAATGAGGAAGGATCAACTGTTAGCGGTGCAACTGATGGACTGGGTGCAGATAGAATTGGGACAACACGACCCACGCCAAGACCCTTGCGAGACGACGGTAGCCGTAGGGCAGCTGCTAATATTCAGCGAACCGAAGCCGGCACTTGAGTATCTCCTGAAGGAACGGAATCTACCGAATCAAGAATATACGGTGAAGGAACTGATAGAGGATTATTACCTACCGACAGACGACCCGATGATCGGGGGTGTAGTGCTGTTGCAGCTGCTGGAGAACGCACTAGACGCGTGGGACAAGGAGAGCGGGGGAATGTCGCTGTCAATGCCACCGGAGGAAGTATTAGTGATGCGCTATGGGATAAAACACATTGGCACGTAGAGGTAAAAGAGGATTGACGTATATCCGAAATCTGCGGGAGTCCACCGTTATCCAACACAAGTACTATAAGAACAATGGTAATAATTCTATTTTCAGAAAGGGTATTAAAGCAGTAAAAAGCATATATCCTGCCATATCCTGTCAATCGCAATACATTGCACTATCCAACATCTACAAGACTTTATCCACACTTCTATACACATTTCAGAGTGGACAGATACCCCATGTAGACGCCCCACAAACTTCTATAGTATTCACCGCAGAGATTAAGACAAAGAAAACACCCTACAAACCCTTATCCCTACTTCAGAGTGCAATGTATTTACCATGTCCTACACATTCTATTTTATCGTCCCTTTCTAGGTCATGGAGCACGTTGAAGTTCTGTCGTCGTGATACAAACGCTTGTGAGATTATATCTGAAGTTGACACCGGTGCGTTTTGGACGATGAAACGATAGAGGCGATCTACTGCACGATCCCCATCCACATGAAAGATACAATATTCATCTCAATATTCACTTCAAATCCTCCTTCTCTCAACATATACATACTAATTTTATACGAAATCGCAGTGCGATTTCAACAAGACAAACTGCACTACAAAACTGTCTTGCTAATTTGCGTTACTGCACTGGGAAAAAATTATCATATTATAACCCAACATGTGATCTTAATCTATCCTGATATTTTAGATACTTTCAGTCCGTTTTCAGTTAAGTTCGGGTATTGCATTAATGTGTCTGCTTCCGACAATTCTGACTATTTTATCCATTTTCCTTCCTTAAAAGAAAACATCATTTAGAAACATCATAGAAAACCTTGATATGACTGGATTCACAGGCAATTTATGCCTAAAATTGTCAATAAAACACCATAGCAAACGCATAGAAACTACATAGAAACATAGACCAGTGTTGAATTGTTCCCTATAATTTTTTTTTGCAAATTTTTTGTTTTTAATTTTGTTCGCTCACCAGGTTAGTCGCAAAAAAATCAGTCGTGATGCGGTTTCGTGGCA
>VYFM01000360.1 GCA_009842375.1 Candidatus Poribacteria bacterium
ACAATATACCCATATAAGGTAACACCTGAATGGATATGAAGTTGCGCTTCATTCGATAATAGACGCAAAAACATAACCATATTATTTGAATATGTGGTGCTGGATGCAAAGAAAGAATCGCACCCAGCATAAATTAAGGTATTTAGAAACCCATCATTGCTCGAACAAACGTTGTATTACTGGTTGTGTTCTCAAGTAGAATAGTTGTTCTACGGTAACCAGCCAAAATGACGATATTGAAACCGAGCCATTCACCTCTGTTAATCGCTTGTATTTCAAATATCCGAGTCCGCAAATCTGGTCTATAGCGGATTGGCACCTGTTGATCTGGACCGAATTTAGCCAGGTAGACCCTAAAGTTATTGTCCCGGTTCGTAAACTTTCTGTATTGGAATCCACCTAAGATATTCATCCTTGGTGAAAATTGGTAATCAAGACGTATACCAAGGACATCTTCTCTGCTTCTACGGTTGAAACGCAGATATTCAACTGGTTCATCATCTGTAGGAACGAAGTGCCGTGCGTTGAGAACTTCACCAATTTCTTCTGCAGTTCTATCAAAAGCACGGTCCCATATATATTTGACCATCGGTGTCAACGTCAAATCTTCACCGATTCTATCTACATACGGAAGATCCCCGAGTGGGATTTCATATCTTGCCTTGAGAATAGTCTGTTGGCTACGTATGTTCCTTTCGGGGTAACGACGTAACTTCCAGTTATCTACATCGTAGATTAGACCGGTATCAGAAGGATCAAGGGCGTTAATGCCGTGGTCAGGATAGAAAGGATATTCTCTCCTTTGTCCACTCGTTCGAACTTGTTCATCAGGCACAAGGAAATCTATCCGTTCATCCGGTTCAAATAACTCAGCTCCCGAATCGTATTCAACATCCAAGAATATGGCATCCTCTTCATCAAGTTCAAATTGCTTCTGCAAAACGACGAGAAGCTTTGCTTCGAGTGTCAGGTTTGGTATCGCCTGATAGAGGAATTGCAAGGTTGTTGTGTTTACGCGAGCATTGTAGTAATCAAGTTCGTCCTCGGTTTGTTCGGCTTCCAATTCGCCTACCTGCAGTGTGATGGTGTAATCAGGAATATCATCTCTTACGCGGACGAATCTATTTTGGAAGAGAACAGTACCGAAATCCGGAATATCCCGTTGATAGATGACGTGTAGGTATTTGGAGTCATTTTTTCGACGGCTTGAGACTTCGTTTTCATTCAACCAGCCAACATGAAGAGATAGGTTATCAAGTAGGTCGTATTCCGCTCTGAGGTGATATCCTTCTCGGTCAATGCCGTATTCATATTGTGGCTCAAAATCATCTTCCAACGAATCGATGGTTCCGTTATTATTCAAGTCGATTAAGTCAGTAAAGACCGGTGGGTCTGCCTCAAAAATGAGGAAATCTTCTTGGTAGTCTAAGATACCGTTCTGATCCCTATCATCAGCACGAGGGAGAACACCATCAAAGTCAAAATCATCAGGCCAATCGTCATCATCATCGTCGTCTTCAACTAACGAATAATTAGTTTCATCCCACGGAGCCCGTTCCGTAGAAGGTCCAGCAGGAGGAAGAGTATATGTTTGGTCACGCCCACCATTCGCACCGAAGTTTAAATAAGTGGTAGTATAACCAGGATCAATGTGGTATAAGACACCTTCAAGATAAAGTTTGCCAAAACGTGATTTCAATTGGACGAACCATGCGGTCTCTCTCCCCAACATTCCATCACCGTCTTCATCTGTACCGTCTCCACCGAGCATTGCTTCAAAACGTTCACCCGTGGTTTCTGAGTATGTTGGTATACCGTTGGCATCTATGGCAACTCCATCTGTACCAATCGAAATATTAGTCGTTTCTTCCCCATCTTCTGTCTCAATAACGGTTTTGACACGACTAAATCCGACCTGATCCTTAGGAATAGTAGGATACTGTTTATATTTTCCGTTAATAGAATAGTGTGCCCTTACAAATACATTTCCAACTGTACCTTCCAGATCCAAACCGTAGAGAAGCGCAGCTCTTGCAGCACCATAACGGTATGTGACTTTTCGAGGTCTTCCCTCACCTTCCCACTCAGTAGGATTATCCTGGAGAATTGCTCTATTGTCAGTATAATCCGGAGATTGACCATAGTTTCCGGGTGCTTCAATAATGTCGCGATACGGCATTTGAATATGCCCATCTTCAGTTTTAATCCATTCTTGAATTTCGGGATCGGATTCAGCCAGATTTGCCTCACTAAAACCGATAACGGCAATGTTGTAATCACCCGCAACGACCATTTCAAACATAACATCTTTAACCGTCCGCGGGTCAATATCGTGATCAGCAAATATTAGGTCATATTTCATCTTACTGAAACCGTCAGCGATCTTCCATTCACCATCAACGGAATCCCGTACTTGGTCAACTGCAGGATCAACAGGTTCAATGTCATCAACAAAAACATCAATCTCTTGTTTCGCTTCAGGTAGAAGATTAGGCTCAATTCCCGCTTCAATGTCATCCGCGCTTATTTCTTCAAGTGCTTGTGTAACAATCGTGATTTTCATCATCTTGAAAGCTGCACCGACACCACCTTGGAACCTATCCTCAAGGATATTCTGGAGTTCATCTCCCGAAAGTCCTGCCCGGTCATTCGTATTAATAAAGGTTTCATATAGGTGATTGTCTTCAGGAGAATCATCACGAAAGACGACAGTAATGCTTTCTGGTGGGGTATTGGCAACAGTTCCCATAAACGGGTTTTCTACGCGCTCTGGATGTTCTTTATGCAAGTTGATATAGGTAAACCCGACACGGAAAATGTCTCCTAACAGACCTTGTCCACGGAAACCTACAAGACGAGCGTTTTCAATATGTCGTAAACCCGCATCTTCATTTAACCCATTTCGTCGACCAAGATTCGGTGCAAGGTTCGCTGCTTGGTCTGCAAGTTGTACAGGGTTCGAGATACGTGAATTGATTAGGGTAAAGAGATGTCTTTCTTGTGCAAAAGAGATATCCCACCGAAATCCATCAAATTCTGTTTTGTATATTGCATACCTGTTCGGGAATAAAGTAGACGGTTTAAGACGTATGTGATCACCAATTGCAAACTCGGTATATCTACCTCTGTACGAATCTTCTGTCAAGATGGTACGGTCCAACTGTATTGTGAAACGTTCACTATCAAGTTGACCTGTCCAACCGACAACCAATTCACCGTTCTGATTAAACTGTTTCTCTTCACGGTAGTTATGTACTTCACTACCTTCCAGCAATTCTTTACCGAATAGGTCATAGAAGAATTTCGGTTCTTCTTCTAATCGGAAACGGTCTGAGAATTTAGAGTCTCCCTCAATAGTAGGCAAGAGAGGTTCTTGCGGTCCAAGACTTTGTGCTCCACAACCGTATAGCACAACTACACTTAGGATGCAAGTAACTACAAGCAAAACATCAATAATTCGTTTTAACTTGTTCATTAGTTTGGTATTCCTCCTTAGGAAAATATTAGTTCGGATATTAGAAACCTGCAATAGTATGTAACGGTTATGTTATGTGCTGGTATCTGGCTTCCGAAACCTTATAATGAATCAAACCAATTATC
>VYFM01000200.1 GCA_009842375.1 Candidatus Poribacteria bacterium
GCATCACCTTCAGCACTGCATTTTACTTTGCATAGTGATACGACAATATTTTGTGAAATGATGTCAAGTTATGAACAATTGGATTCTTCAGACGATACTCGTGAATGGTTAACGCGACTCCTCAATTCGCAGTTCGCTACACCATTATTAGAAATGCTAATTAGCGATATGAGATTTGTTACTTACAGTTTTCTTCATGCTAAACTCGGAATTCGAATAGCACAAGTTTCTACACGTGTTAGAATAGCAACTTCCCAGGAGATGTATGTTGATGCAATAGGTGGAGGTGATTTTTCCTTATCTAAAGCAGCGGAGGATTTGAGGGCTGGACAATTAGTTTCGTATGTTGATCCGATGGACTTCAATAATGATGGGTTGGCATTTCTTAATCTTAATCAGTACCAAGATGCTATGAATAGTTTTAAAAAAGCTTTTGCAGGAGGACAAACTTCACATCAAAAAGCAATTGTCCTGAATAATATCGGATTGACTTTTCTCTACCTCAAACAATATCAAAAGGCTATTGAATGTTTTGAAGAAGGTATTGCGTTGGATTCAGAAGGTGAAGTCCAGGAGTTGCGATTGAACAAAAAACTTGCAGAGGAAGATATTGCTCGAACTACTGACATTGATAACTTAACTGAACCAATCCAAACACGTTTTTTATTGAACCAACCTGTTACTTTTGAAGAGACACTTTTCTGCGAATTTAAGGAAATCACTTCTGAATATGCTGCGCGTTCAATCACAGACACTTCTGACATATACGCTGTTGCTTTTCTTAATCGTAAAGGTGGACGTATTTTTTGGGGGGTAAGGGATAGTGATAGGTTTACTGTAGGTGTGACACTTGATGACAGCCAGAGAGAAAATGTGCGTCGAAAAGTATCAGAAAAACTTGGGGCAATACGACCTCCAATCAGTGTTGAAGATTGGCATCTTGAACTTCACAATGTTTATGACTTACAAGGAAATATTATAGAAGATTTATGGGTAGTTGAACTTTTAGTCTCACCTCCGCAAAGAAAAGATGTTTTTTATACAAGTAAAGGAGAACTGCATGTTAAAACCGAAGGAGGAAAAAGGAGATTAAAAGACACTGAGATAACCGAATTTATACGTACACATATTCAAGATGATACAGAAACAGAGTAAAGCATTTGTCGTTATCATCAATCAATAATAACACACCAAATGTTATCTATCCTTCTGTTTCCCTTCTAAAGAATTAATGTTCAGATTAACTCATAACGCACATTTCACACCTATCTTGTATCATAAAAACCGACTAAATCAGCATTTACGCTATATTAGAGCGTCTACCAACCCCCTCAGAAAAATGTGAACGTGACAAAATCATGTTTATGTCACGTTCAGATCCCAGCATCACGGGCGTTATGTTCCTATATTCGAATTTGAATATTTCCATTGAAATGTATAGAATATTATTACAAAACCCGTTTCGTCTGCGTGACGATACCCTCAGCTGTATAATCAGAAGTATCTGGAGAAAGTATAAATGAACATCGCAAACAAAACAATCTTCACAGGCGACAACTTACCTATATTACGCGGGATCAATTCTGAATGCATTGACTTGATATACCCTGACCCACCATTCAATAGCAAAACAAACTATGCAGCACCCATCGGCTCGTAAGCAGCAGGCGCGGTATTCAAAGATACTTGGTCGCTCAATGATTTAGATGTTGCATGGCTTGATCTGATTGAAACAAAACATTCTGCTGTTAACCGTGTTATACAAGCAGCGATGACAGATTCTGATAAATCATATCTGATATACATGGCAACTCGCTTGATTGAAATGAAAAGTATCGCGATTACGAGATTGAAATTTGACGAGTCACCATTTGGTGACTCGTGGTCAAGCTGCATTGAAATGAAAAGTATCGCGATTACGAGATTGAAACAGTTGATCCCCTACACCCAACTTACAAATTAGATTTATTGACCTGATGTTTTGATTTTGCTGAATCCTTCCGTGATATATTCGGTATCTTCCATGATACTTTCGAATCGGCACTGCCACCTGCAGATACTGTTTTATTCACGGTTTTGCAATGGTAGTATACCTAACGTTTCCAACCTGATGGTCCACCCATCCCGATATAGTTGTGAGAGAGGACGTTTGCTATTTATGCTATAATGACACTTTTAATCTATTATCTGGTTAAGAAATGTTCAGATTGGCATATAACGCATTTTTTCCAATGTTCCTGTGAATAGATACCCAAGCATGTGAATTTATGATACCTGCGTATAAACGTGCGTGTTATTTTGAACATTTCAATAGCGTGCGTCACAACTATCCTTCCGAACAGCATATCCCAATGAGATGAGTTTATTAACGAGTTCTGATTCGGTAAAAACATCAAATGGATCTGCCTTGTTATCTTCTGCGGCTAATGACATAGATTCACACGCCTCGCGTGCATCTGTGTAGTTGACACCGATATATGCCTGTGTGGTCGTCACATTCTTGTGTCCAAGCAGTTCCTTGACCATGTAGATGTCCCCTGCTTTCTGGTAGAACCGCTGTGCGAAAGTTTTCCGCAATGTATGGGTTGCGAGTTTACCGTTCAGTCCAGCCTTGATAAACGCGTCTTTTAGGATTTTGTGGATTGCCTGCCTGTTCGCAGCTTTTATTTTCCCGTCCGATGATTTCTGGGAAGGAAAAAGTGGACGTGATGGGTCAATACTACCGAAGTACTGTTCATGCCACGCGATGACATCAAAGATAGCAGCGATACCGTCTCGATTGACGGGGATTGTCCGCGATATTTCACCGCCTTTGACGACTGCACGTTCAAACTGGAAATCGGTCACAGGTTTATCATTTTGCCATACATCTTCTATCTTGATAGCAAGCATTTCTGAGACGCGTCCCCCGATTGAAACACCTAAGAGAAAAAAACTTCTATTTCTTATCTCAAAAGTGCCTTCAAATGCCGCGATGACGCGGCGTATTTCACTATTCGTTAGGGGTCTTGTGCCTTTCATAAACACCTCCTTTGTTTGGTTCATAAATAAATCAAGAGCGAGTTACCCCACCCCTGTCCTGATTTAGTTTTCATCAGGATTGTCTATATCGTAGAGAATAGATGCAACTTCCATTGGGTCTCCACTCCCAAGTGATTCTGTGCAGCCTCAGGACATCCCGCATCATATCGGATAGTCCAACGTCTTCAAATCTGTCTGTCCCCTGAAAACCTGTCTGTATCCGAACATCTATTTGTCCCTAAAAACCTGTCTGTATCCTGATAGATGTCAGTTAGACTTAACACCATTCCGCAGTCCAGTGGTTGCTACAGCGGACGCAACGGGAAAGTTGAACCCCGACAACACACCATCTGCGTTCTTCAGTGAATCTCAACTTAAGTGTGGTAAAATACCACTTTGATTTTAGTGTGAAACGGAAGGGGAGACTTTCACTCCCCTGTCCGTTTGCCCTGTTCCGTTAGTTAAACTGATTATATCCCCTGCATGACGACTTGAGGGAAGTTTATCGCTTTCTGCACCTGTTCTGGTGTTCCCTGTAAGTATTTGGCAAGCCGTTGCATCTTACGCATCG
>VYFM01000692.1 GCA_009842375.1 Candidatus Poribacteria bacterium
CCCATAACCCCTTCAAATCGCAAAACAAAACTTTAGAAGGGACGCTTGGAGACGCAAACTCAAAACCGCGTCCCTCCGCGCCTTCCGCGTAATCCGCGATTCAGACAAAAGCCCTGTCGGACATCGCTGCGCTCACTCCGACCTACAAGAGTTTTACTCAAAGCCGCGTTCCTCCGCGCAATCCGTGTAATCCGGGGAATGCCAAAAGGCATTCATACCGTTGATTTGGCGATTCGGACAGACATGGCGTAAGTCGCTCCGACCTACGCATCCAGCAGACGGCATACACATTGTCCACATCACGCCTGATATGATATAATGTATTATCTCATTTTTAAATATTAAACACACAATATAAGGGAGATATACTGTGAAACACATATTCACGCAAAAACACATCCTTATCACTACAATTCTAATACTCACACTTACAAACATAATCCACGCACAAGAAGCAAACAAAGGCTTCGAACTACCAGAAGGGGCAACAGCACGGCTCGGTAATGGGAGCATCAACAAAATGCAATATACCCAAGATGGCACACGGCTGGCTCTCACGACATCAATGGGTATATGGCTTTATGATACAATCAACTTTACTCCGATATACCTACTGAAGAAACATGAAAACGATGCAATTTTTTTAGCCTTCAGCCCCGATGGGAGTATACTCGCAAGTGCGGAACATCCAGGTGTCATCCACATTTGGGATACTAACACAGGAAAACATAAGCATGAAGTCAATAATGAAGGCGGTACTAACCGCATCATTTTCAGTAGAGATGGTGAAAAACTTGGCGTTTTTGGTGTAAACGGTTCTGTTCGTTTGTGGAATACAAACACGTGGGAAGAAATAGAGGTGTTCCCAGATTTAGTGCATTTACATTTAGATGGTATTCGTTCTCTTGATTTCAGTTCAAACAGTTTTATGCTTGCCTTTGGTAATAATGTTGGCATCATCTCAACAGTTGAAATATTTTCAGGTGAAGAAACACAGACTTATTTACAACATGCGGGGATGGTCACGAGTCTAAAGTTCAGCCCCGATGATGATTTACTCGCAAGCGCAGGTGTGGACAATACTATCCGTGTGTGGGACACCAATTCAGCGGAATTGAAACTACTGATTGAAAAACAACCAGGCGCAAATAACCTTACTTTTAGTCCAGATAGTAGCCTCTTAGCAAGTGGTTACTCTACCGGTGATATTATTTTGTGGGATGTCCAAACAGGTGAACAACGGCAAGTTATGAAGGGACATTTCGGACGAGTGAAAGATATTGCCTTCAGTTCGGATATGCGGACACTTGCCAGTGCCAGTATGGATGGAACTGTCCGCATCTGGAATGTCTTTACTGGAAAAGAGCTACATGCTTTTGAAGATCATTACGGACATTTCACTTGTTTTGATGTCAGTTCAGACGACAAAACATTCGTAATTCCGATCTATGAGCCTGTTGGCTGTCTATGGGATATTACATCTGGTAAATTGGAAAATATTATCGGAATGAATGCATACTATTATGCCCAAGATATTGCATTCAATCCAACTGGAGACATCATCGCTTTTGTAAGTATTGAAAATTATATCAGTTTACTGAATCGGGAAACAGGCAAACATCTGAAAAGGTTGGTAGGGCATGATCATCCTGTCGCCTCTGTTGTGTTCAGTCCTGATGGTAAGATGCTCGCCAGCGGGAGCAGGGATATGACTGTCCGATTATGGGATGCTATCGCATTGGAAGAGAAGCATGTGCTAAAAGGACATAAGAAAGAGGTAAATAGTGTCGCGTTCAGTCCGGATGGTACAACAGTAGCCAGCGGAAGTAAGGATAAGACAGTGCGTCTTTGGGATGCCAACACCGGTGCAGAAAAATTGGTGTTGGATGAACATGAATCGGGTGTGTCAAGTGTCGCGTTCAGTCCGGATGGCACGACAATTGCCAGCGTAGCAGATACTCCTGAAATCTATCTGTGGGATGCGGCTACGGGTGAACCTAAGAAAGTCATTGATGGAGATGAATCGGGTGTGTTAAGTGTTGTCTTTCATCCGAACGGTAATGTGATTGCGACTGGTGGGCAGTCTGGTGTTGTCGAACTATTTGATGCTAACTCAGGCGAGTCGGTAGGAAAGTTTCCGGGTCATTGGAAGAAGGTTACGGATCTTAGGTTCACAACTGATGGTAACAAGCTTGTTAGTCGGTGTGATGAAGGTGTTTTGTATGTCTGGGATGTTGCTGGGATATAATGAAACAACAATCCGTGGGGAATGTGTACTATACACATTTCGCCTCTCTGAGGCTAATGGGAATGTCTATTAGCACCAGCGGTGCGGAAGGTGCATACACGTGTTTTTCTAAGTCGCGGAGGAACGCGGATGGAGATTGTCAGCATCGCGGATGACACGGAAGAACGCGGATTTCTAAGACTTCGCATCCCATAACCCCTTCAAATCATAAAACCAAACTTTAGAAGGGACGCTTGGAGACGAAGACTCAAAACCGCGTTCCTCCGCGCAATCCGTGTAATCCGCGATTCAGACAAAAGCCCTGTCGGACTTCGCTTTGCTCACTCCGACCTACAAGACTTTCAATGGATTGATGTTTATCTTATGAAACGGGTGTAGGATGTGAAGACACCCCTTCAGCGTCCATCCGCGCATTCCGCGTCCTCCGCGATTCAGACAATCAATATGTTAGGTTTCGTGCCTCAACCCAACCTACAAGACTGATTCAAACATTCTTTGTCAGAATAATTTGGCGGCTTTTCTTAATAATGAAACTATCTGTCTATAGGGGATCTTTCTCTTCCTTAGAAGTTTATCCAATCCATTTTCCAAGTTCTGTTTTCCTAACTTAGAATAATGGACCGCCTCGTCATACCTTCTCGATCTATCCAACCATTTAGATTTCCTTAATTTTGCATTTCCTTGTCTAATGAGTTTACAGTGGTCTACTTTTAACTCAACTGACTTAGGCAATGTAAAACTCCATGTTTTCCGAAACAATTCACTGAGTTTAGATGCAGGAACGACGAAAGAGTAATTAAGTTCTGCTAACTCGGACGGAGCTCTAAGCATTCCTATGAAGAAGATACCTTTTACATTGCCGTGTATGTCTAAGACGGGTCCGCCATCACTTGAAATAGTTATAGGGAACCTTATTCCAGAATAACAAAAATCTTTATACGAGTGTCTTTCTATTCTGCTGGATTTTATTTGTAATATCCCATTTTCATCATAACCAACAGCGTGAATCTGCTCACCCTGTACAGGATTGGTAGTAATATTTAGGAAGTTATGATTGGGAGTCTGGACTCCTATAAATGCAATATCATGCGTCGAATCATAAGCCCGTAAATGGGAAACACCCAGATTTCTTCCATTTTCCGATGCAATAGTTATATTTGTCGCACCTGCTATAAGGTGAAGACAAGTAGCAACTGTGTTTGCTGAAATGTAAAATCCTGTCCCAATCCCGTTCTCTGTTTCAATAAACACGGTTGCATTTCTTATTTGATTTCTTTTTTCATTCGTTAAGGCATGCACTACATTTGTTGTGCAAAACAATATGATTAGCATTGCTATGAGA
>VYFM01000380.1 GCA_009842375.1 Candidatus Poribacteria bacterium
TTGCATTGGTATTCAAAAATAGGCATAGTTTTTTTATAATATTGACATTGTTAAATTGGACGGATAATGACGTTTACTTTTGTTCCCTTAGGTGGGATTTTATCGGTGTTAACACGATATGTACGGTCATCCGTTCCACCGGGTAAAGGATTGTTGATAAGTGAATCTGGATCTCGGTAGACAGCAATGATATTATGGAATTGCTGAGAAGTTAGTTGATCGTTTATTAGTCTCCCACCCGTAAATACCCAATGCGTTTTCTGCATCGGTTTTCCTGTGAATGTATTCCACACTAATTCTCGTGCTGGGATTGAAACTGTATCTGTCCCTTTTTTCCATTCAATAGAGATTTGTAGGGGTGATCCTTTTGGTTCGTGTGGATCTCCTATGACTGTTAAATTCTGCCCCGGTTCAAAGTCCAACAGACCGAGTGTGATATATAGGTATATCGGTTCTACATTAAGAATTACGATACTCTCATGTGACTTACCAAGTGTACCACATGCAAAAAATTCTATGATTGTATCATCAGTTGTAATGTTGATTTCACCGGGAATAGTAACTTCTTTATTGTTGGTATTAAATACCACATTTCCAATTTGATAGACATTCTCGGATATTTTTTTGGGTTTTGCCAGTTTTGTATCTGTTGGTGATGTGGATTTGGGAAAGATTTCGAGTGAGACAGATATTGAATTGTCATTTTTATCAGTGTCATCTAAGTCTACATGAGCAGTGATTTCAGTTTCACCTTCTTTTTTGGGGACCCAATCTAACGTAATATCGGTTTCATTGATAGTAGGTGTCCACAGAACTTCAGTTGACCCTACCTCAACCCCATCTGCAAGAAAGACGACGTTAAAGGTTTTATCGAGTGGTGTACCGTTATTTCTAAGGGTTGCAGTGAGTTTAACTGCTTCACCTACACGTGGAGATGGCGGGGAAAACCGTAAACTATTTGGAACAATCCCGATATTTGGTTCGGTAGGTCCAACAAGTGCACGACTCAAGGTCATCACAGCGAAACAGGTTGCTAAAAAATCACTTTCTGCACCGTGCCATCTTCCATCATGTTGCTGTTTCGCTACCATCATAGCAGATATTTCATTATGCCAATTGTGTCCAGCTAATGTCTCAATTTTGGGTGGAATATCGCTATACCTTTGTAATGACAGCAGGTAGTAGTACAGCCAAGAATTACAACCTGGGTTTCGAGTGAGTGACCAGTGTTTTTTAATCCATTCAATGCCATCTCTGATTTGTTTGTCCTCTGTAGATACACCGCATGCCCGAAGTGCCCACAATCCCGTTGCGGTCATGCTACCGTATACCCCGATTGCCCAAGGTGAACCTTCGTCAACTAAATTATATAACCATCCGCCAGTTTCAGTTTGGTTTCTACGAATCCAGTTCTCGGCACGTGTCCAAGTGTCTTGCGGAATTTCGAGACCCCACTGTTTTGCTGCATATAGTGCGTAAATAACCATGTTCATGTGGGCACCATCTGCTGAATAGCCATATCCCCATCCACCATCATCACGTTCATCAGCATATTCACTGCCTTTTATAGGTAGCTGCTTTTCCACCAACTGGTTAACTGCAAATTGTGCTTTGCCCTTATATTCTGGGTTCTGTGTAGCAACTAATACAGGGACGAGAACAGCATATTGGTATACATCAAGGGCATTCCAGTTCTGTTCCAGTATGAATTTCAGTCCGTTTTGAATAGAAGGATCTGTTGTTTTTCTTCCAGATGCCAGGAGTGCTTGCAATGCTAAAGAAGTTTCTTGTATGCGATCTTCTCCGAAATTCCATTCCTGTCCAGGTATAAAATTTTCAGGTAAACCTTTTAGGCTCGCGTGGCAGATATAACATGATAGTACTATCTGAATTTCTGCTCCACATTGCAGACAAGTGCGACTACTTTTTCCTTGACGTGATTCTATCCAAGCAACACCTCGGTCAATAGCATCCTGAATTTGTTCTTGTGTCACAGGTGGAAAGTTTTTGGATTGTGCGACGATGATTGCTGATACAATGTTGTTGTCTGCGTCAACTTCATCAATATGTTGGTCACCATCTGGGTTGACAACAGCAAAGATCTCAGTTTTACCGGGAGGGGGTTGCCATTCTGCTGATAGTCGTTCAGATTTTCCAGCTTTCAATTCTAATATCACCCCTGGTGATAGAATTTGCAGTGGTTTGGTATCTGGATGACCTTCATATAGATCTACAACGAGATCTTCGTTCATTGTGGGTGTTGCTGATCCAACGTTCTTTACCTCAACCCAAATGGTTATTTCTTCCCCTTCAACTGGATTTGGATTGGAAAAAGTGATACTATTCGCGTCAACTTCAAAATCAGGGAGCTGCGCGTGGACATTTAATATAGATGATGCAACAGTGAGGGTTCCTATTAGCAAAACGAGTAGATTTTTCACAACACTCCTCCCTTATGTCATTTGTGAAGGACTAATTTCCTTCCCAAAAACCGATAGAGACTTTTGAGGGGGCAGGGACAGGAATTGCGAAACGTTGTTGTCCATTTACTGTCCATTTACTTACCTCTCCTCCGAAGGTTGCCCCAAGCAGATCTGCAATCCAAATTGCTTCCTCTGCTGGTGAATAACTTACTGCCACAATAGCCATTCCTACTTCATACGTCTTTTCGGGTACACCTGTAGCGGAGATTTTTAATAACAAGTTATTATTTGATGCTACCCAAACACTTCCATCTTTAGGATTAACGCTGGGGGAGACGGGTCCTTGTATTTCTAACTTCACTAATTGTTTGCCCTCAGGTGATAGTCGCACAAGTGTATGACTCTGTGTATCAGCTACCCACACATTACTTTGATAGTCTACGGACATGCCGCCCTTGGGTTCATTCATCGGCGGGGCATCAGCAAGTTTATTTCCATCTGCATCATATCGTGCGATAGGACCTTTTCCATCTGCTATCCAGCAACTACTATCTTTAGGATTTACAACGACACTAAACCTTCCTGCTTCTAAGTTCGCGGGTCCGTCTGGGGGAATAACTTCAGCAAGGACACTTTTGGCGTCAGCAGAAACCTTTCTTACTCCGTCCATACACGCAACCCAAATAGTACCGTCTGCTGCGTTAACTGATATTCCCGTTGGAGATTTTATTGCTGGTGATTGTGCGAATGTGCCTGCAACGGGATCGTATCTGAATACAGCGTTTGCTGCCAAGACAGCAATCCAAACTATTCCGTTGGCTGGATTAACCTGAACGTCACTTGCGCTTGTTAGGTCTTGGATTGCAGATGGATCCCCTGCTCCATTTGCATGTAATTTATAAACGGTATCACCGTTACTAACTATCCAACATTCTCCATTATATTCACCGTTTGTTATAGCAGCACACATCATTAATATTATGAGTGTGCAAAACATTTTTTTCATCGTTGATACTTCCTCGTTTTTCCATATTGGATTTAAATTAAATATCATACATATTAGAACTCTTGGTATAGATTTTATCATTTTTCTTTGTTATATTCAAGATGTTTTATCATATCTTCGGTGTCAAAACCTCGTGCTTTAGCACGGGGATGTAGACA
>VYFM01000288.1 GCA_009842375.1 Candidatus Poribacteria bacterium
AGATTATGGGTGGCACACTTAGTCTATTTCTAAATACATAATATCTATAATTTGAAACATAGAATTCTGACTAGACATCACAACATATTACTGATATTATATCGAAAAACAGCAAAGGTTAATCATGGATAAAATTACTCACTCTAAATCTAATCGTATACTCGTCCTACTCTTATTTACATTATCAATTCTATTTCAAAATACATATCTAAGTAATGCATTTGCAGTGGATTTCATTAAACTGGAACATACGTTCTCAGGTAAAGGTTCTGCTGAAGGGGCATTTGGTAAAGATATTCACATTGCCTTTAACAAAAACATCTATGTCAGTGATACAGAAAACCGGTTAATACAAAAGCTCTCTCCGACTGGACAATTCCTATTCCAAATTCCCGTAGACCCAGATTCTCCTGAAAATATTTTACGCAAACCTGGACACCTTGCTGTAGATAACATTGGAAATATCTATGTAGCGGATGTAACTGCACATCACATGGCTGAAACAATAGACCCGAAAATTTACATGTACGCACCATGTGTCCACAAATTTAGTCCAAAAGGTGAGCTGCTTCACACATACTTTGTTGATCCTGTTGACGAAAAACCGGGTGTAGTTTTACCTGCAAAGTTGATCATAGACGAAAATGGCAAAACCGCTTTCGGCATACAACCAACTGGATATGACCGCGTTCTACGCGTCGCTGTTAGTGATGATGGTCAATTGTATGTATTGGATGCAAAACGGGGACGAATACATAAATTCAAGGTTGATGGTGAAAAAGTTATGACATTCGGTAGGTATGGCGCGGGAGATGGTGAATTTGATAAGGATGCTGCCGATATTGCGATTGATGCTCGTGGAAACATATTCATTGCTGATACTGGGAATCACCGAATTATTAAATTTAATCGTGATGGAAAATATGTAGGTAGTTTCGGTAAAAAAGGACGGAATAACGGAGAGTTTTTGAAACCGATGGGTCTTGCTATATTGCCCACGGGTGAAGTGTTGGTAAAGGACTCCAGCAAATTCCGCAGAAAAGTCGGAGGATTACCGGAAGTTATAGCACTCTCACCGACATTGACGCAGCTAACGGAAACCACACCCAACCAAGCAGAACTGGCTGATACGATAACGAATGCAACTCGTCCACAATATGGACCTTTTGCATTTAATCCCAATGCAACAGTTGATGCGGCAAATCTCAACCGACGTTTACGTCTACTTGAAGAAGCAGAATATTTACGCTACTATGAAGACAATGAATATGATGCTGAAGACGATAAAGAACTCGCTGAAGAACTAAAACGGGCAGATATTAGATTGACACTATTTCATAATATCATCTCACGCGTACAAAAGTTTGATAACAACGGAAGGTATATTGGACGAATAATATATGAAACAGATCAACTGAGTGAAGAGAAACACGACCTAACTTTTCTTGAACTTGACTCATCTGGATATTTATATCTACGGGATACAAGCGATTTTACAATAACGAAATATTCCATTACCGGTTTTACGGTGAAACCTTCCCACATGAACGGTTTTTACAGTTCCAGAGTCGCAAATTTGAATAACAAATATATGGAAGATTACGAAGATATTGACTTCTCAACCGATGTAGAGGATAAACTCAACCAGTTGGAACTTAAAAATCTATTCGGATGGACGTATAGTCTTTCCGAACGTTGGCATCTCACTTTTCTTGATGAACTGACTTATGCTGAACAGGATGAGCGATATACCACACCCGCCAAAATCGAGGATAGTTTTGATTTTGAGACACAGGCATTGGAGAATGCTTTTGCTGCAAATTTGAAGTATATTACAAATCCAAATCCATATCGGTATAAAGAAATGAACTTGTCCGTTGGTCGCGTTGATGGCACTTCTGATCTCACTCAAGATGCACTTTTCCCAGATCTAAATAAACAACGCAGATTAGACACAGGTGATGCAAGTTCAACGGTTCTTGAACTCAATTGGGATATATGGTCACGCACAAATCTGTGGTTACGCTATGCAAATCTCAATCCTTCTGAAACAAGCCGTAATTTTATTCGTAGATTTTACGATGTCTCTGGTGATCTCTATGAGGTATTTGGTAGTCGTAATGAAGCCAGTCAGTTTCTTGGTGAGTTAACGATTAAGTTCTGATGGAGTAATTTAGATATGGAGTTTCGCGCACTTTATCCTGATGAGTTGGAAGCATGGTTAGACCACGTATCCCATGTCTTTTCTGCAGGTCGACAATATTTCTCTAACCACTGGCATAATGACCCGTGGCATGATGTAGAGGGAATTCGAGTTGCTACTGATGATGGTAAGATTGTCAGCACGGTGCGTGTTTTTATCCGTAAGATGTACTTCCATGGTGAACCCGTATCTGTTGGTGGTATCGGAGAGGTTAGTACTCGTCCAGAATACAGAAAACGTGGTCTTGCGACACAACTTATCAAAGATTCCATTCAGTTTATGGAAGACCGTCATATTGCTCTCTCTATGCTTCACGGAAGTCAACGCATCTATTCGGTTGAAGGATGGGAAAGTGTTCCACGTTACTACGCCAAGAAAACTCTTATCGGTAAAGTACAACAAGAATGGAATGTCCGTCCAGCCAACTTTCAAGATGGAAATGAAGTAAAACAACTCGCTTCACTTTATGATTCTTATTCCAACAAATTTAACGGTACTTTCGTCAGAGATGACATAGCATATTGGACAGATTGGGTACAGACTGAATCACCGAGTGCTTGGGTTGCTGAGCGAGACGGTATTATAGACGGTTATGTTTCAGTTAGAAGACGTGAGCAACAATTAGGTGTTAAAGAGTTCATTGCATCGGAGGAATTATTTGCACATAACAGTGCAAAAGACTTTTTTGAGGTGATGTTATCTCATGTAATTGTGGAGATGGATGAAGAGAAACTTGAAGTAGAATATCCCGCGCCAATCGCTGATGGTTTCAATGCTCCAAAGGTTGAGTCCTATGGTAGCACCATGTATCGTGTCATCCAACCCACATCCTTACCGACAGAGTTCGCGAGAAAACGGATTGATGTATTTCCTGATCTCATGCATTACCAAGTAGAGTCTATCAGACAAGACATCAGGTCCCACCATATTTTCTGGTATACTGATGGGTTTTAGATACAAGAAATTTATTAAACATTGTAATAACTAAAATACAATGTATCTATTGTGATTCCACAGTTTTTGCTTGTTTTATATTCGTCGTATTCGTAAACGACCAAATTGATAAACAGCAATCAATGGAGGTGTCCAATCCACGTCCATTGTTAATAGATCCTGCAAGTCGGAAATTACTTTGGAAGATGGTCGTGCACCTGGGGTAGATGAGTAATACCGGTAATTGGCTGTTTTCTATTAATTGCAAGTTGCCCGAAATCAGAATTATGTGTTAGTACAAAACGGTGCATTAGCGAGAATGTTTTTGTCATCATAGTCCTGCCAACCTTCTTGTTCTCGAGTATAAACTACATCAATACCTTGCGACCTTATACTATTTCTAATTGATAAATCGTCATAATAAACTGTAGGTCGGAGTGAGCAAAGCGAA
>VYFM01000395.1 GCA_009842375.1 Candidatus Poribacteria bacterium
TGGTCAATTCCCTTGCCGCCCAATTCTCCCAGATCCTGCTGCAATTGCGGAACCTTCAACATGACTCCGAACAGATCAGCCATTCTGCCGCCACTGCCGAACAGGCTTTCCGGTGCCCAGTCGGAAGCTGTAAGCTGCCGTTCGAGATTTCCGAGTCCGACCAGTGCCTTCTGGACCCCTTCGGGTGAAAAACCAGTGGAGTCCGCAAGTTCGGCTGTACCTGGAGACATCTTCGCTAAGTCACGTGCGTAACTGCGCGTTGCGTTAAGTAGGGCATCGGCTTTCTGCCTCTGTTCAGGATCGTTCCGCATCGAGGTATATCCGTAGGTCTGCCTCAGAATCTGCTCGGAGTCCGCTAGCACCGCATCCAGATTCTTCTTTTCGGCCCACAGGTGGGCGATGTAGCAGCGAAAGTCCTCCCACTGATCCTGCCATAGCACTTCCGACAGTTGTGACAGATTCCCTTGGGCGGCCAGTTCATCCAACTGCACCACGAGGCGGGAAACCAGTGCGCCCGTGCTTCGGCTTACGAATTCGATCAACGCATTGCGGTCGGTTCCCTCTGCGAGGCCAACCACGCCGACGCTGTCATGATTAATCCTTCCTGCGCGTCCCGCGAGATTCCAGAAATCCCTTGGGGGTATTTCCACCGAAGCAGATCCCTGCGGTACATGACGGGAAGACAGGAACACCGACGAAACCGGGAAGTTGATTCCCTGCGCAATCGTCGATGTAGCACACAAAATTCGGAGACTGCCCGTTTCCGCAAGCCATTCCATGAGTGCCCGGACATCATCGGAAAGCCCGGCATGGTGTACACCCACCCCTTTTTCGAGCATGTCAACCAACTTGAAATCAGCACTGATTTCGGTTCGCAGGAAATCCTGAACCAGTCTTATGTCCGGCGGCATCTCATCGATCGCGGAAAGTTTACGCGCCGCTTCCCCAGCCATCTTCCACACAGTAGAAATATTGTTCGCCACCACGATGCTCGTACCTCGAGCTGACATGACCGTGCCCATTGCTGCTGCCTGTAGGCCGAATCCCTTTTGTTCGTTTTTCGCGAGTACCTGGCTCTTTGGAACATCGATCGGTTTTGTCCCGCCGACACGATGCCTCCCGTGAAGAGGCATGGCCTTTTCGGTCGCGGTCAACGTCTCGAATTCAAGATTCCACCCTGCTCGTACACTGTCATCCGCGACTGCCCGAAATAGACCGATGATCCGCTCGTTCGGCTTCCAGGGAGCTGTGCCAAGACTGATCGCACGCCCTGCATCGATGTCATGTGCCAGCCAGCGCGCTACTGACTCGGACCTTTCCACATAAGGCATCAGCAGGAGAAAGTTCGCTTGTGGACAATCCCTCTTGACAGTTGCCAACAGCAGTTCAATCCGCAGTCCCCGGCTCTCCGATTCGATATTGTGGGCTTCGTCCATCACCACTAACGCCAGGGGACGATCGACTTTCTTGTTACGGATCACCAGCGCGAGCTTTTCAGGCGTCGCGACCAAAATGTCGAAGGGCTGCTCGCGGTCGGTGAGCAGGTCTTCTTCGAACGCGTCCACGTCGATTGCTGCCGTCAACTGTTCGATACGCAATCCGATAGGTTGGAAGTCCATTCGCAGGCGCCTGGTGATCTGCGCTGAAAGTGCCCGGGTCGGGGTAACGTAAACAACCCAGCCTTTGTCATCTCGAAACTGGTTCAGTGCCTGGAGTATTCGGAATTGGGCGAGCAGTGTCTTCCCGCCGGAAGTCGGCATGTCGACAACAATGGCGGTCTTCGCTTGGTCGAGCAATCCCTGTTCAAGCAAGGCAGCGTGTTGCGGCGGCAGAAGCTCGAACATTGCATGGTGCTCACGACGGGTAAGAGAGCGAACGAAATCCGAAGTCCGCGAGTTGACCGTGCGGGTCGCCCACCAGAGCGAATTGGTCACCATGATTCGTGCTGTCGCGTGCAGCCAGCGAAGCACCATTTCATGCTGCGCATCTCCCGACGCGGTCGCTGCCTTGATGCCCGCCTCAAAGTGTTTGTCCAGTATTCCGAAAGGGTCGCCGGGGGTTCCTTGCAATATGTACTTTGCAAGCGTTTCAGTGGCTTTAGCCCAGTTGTAAAGCGCCGCCAGCCGAAGAGCGATAGCCCGATCCTCGGCATTGGAACCGTTTTTCAGACGATTTTCTTCGTGCAATCTCTGGTCATCGCGTAAGCCGGCAATGATCTCGCGGACCCGGTCCAGGTCATCCCAGCCCTGCTTGCGGAAAAGACGGATCCAGCAATCGAACAGTCTGTACAGGATCCGATGATCCCATTCCGCGCTCGCAACGCTTGGTACCTTTAGCGCTTCTTCCTGTTCCAGATACCAACGTCGCAGATCGGACCAGCGATCTCCACAATAGGCAACTGTAGAGAGTTGGAGCACAAAGAACAGACGGTCTAGTGTCCCCTTCGGGACAGGGAGGAGGCGGCGAATGTCGAAAGCCCGGAACGACGCGGCCATCGACTGATCCCGGAGAAGTCGGTCCTCTCCGGCGGGCCGGCTGAGCTCGTCAAGCCCCTCGATGGCGGCCAATTCATATGCGAGGGTCACTCGCTCCAGAAAGGGCTCATCCGCAACATCTTCCATGAATGAGAAGCTGATCTGTCTTCCGACTGCACGTTGCGCCAGAATCTGACGGACAAGATTGTCTGCACGCTTGATATCCTCAGCGCCGATGGCAGCAACCGCCCAATGTTCGCTCAACGCCTCCAATGCCTTGTTGGACAGGCTCATTGTTCCACCCCTTCCTGTCCTGAAATCACCTTCTCGCCAATTCTGTCAAGCCTTCCCTGTGGCAGGTAAAGTGCGAGCAGTTCGATACGCATTCCCTCGGGGCATCTGGTCCTGAGATTATTGACCCGAACCCGTAGGTCATCCTGGTGGGGTTCCACGTCTCGAACAAGATATCCGTAGAGTTGAATGTCGGACGCATTCTTCAGGTATCTGCCTGCCGCACGCTCAAAGCGTCCTCGCCACGATGCCGATCCAGCCCGGTGGCCGAGATACTTGACGAGATCACCGCGAAAAGTTTCATTGTCACGCAGACCTTCGAGTTGCCGCTTCAAACCCGTGTGCCCGTACATGGTCCCCGGCGGATACCTGTGCTCGCTGGATGTTTTCACTTCGCCAAATGCAAGACAGTCTCCGCTGCCATCCGACCCGAAACCAACCAGATCGGCACCAGGGAGGCTGGACCCGCTCTTTCTCTCATCCCGCCCATCCGGCCAGGGAAAGCTGCATGACCGGTGATCCGTGAGATAAGCCTCTGCTATCGCTTCGCCCACACGCCAGGTCTCGACTTGGTTACGATCTTCCAGCATGCGGCGGAGTCCGTCTTGTTGAAAGTCCGTCTCCGCCAATCCTGCTAGGATTTCCCTAATGTTTGCCTTCCCTTCATCATCGAAGAGTACGGCCGCAACCTGATCACCCAGCGCATCATCCAATTCCTTATCCGACCATTGCACGCCAATTCCCGAGCAAGGGGGATTGCCGAGACCGTAGATGATAGATCCAGCAGCAACTGTCACCGTCGCCCCC
>VYFM01000538.1 GCA_009842375.1 Candidatus Poribacteria bacterium
AAAAAGGGATTTACATAACAACTTTTTTAGCTGGTGAAAATCCTGACAGGATTAAACTGTCCAAACTGTAGTATAGTTAATATATAGACATTTTAGATTTAACAACCAAATCAAAACAGCAGCCATTCTACATCTCTGGCAGTGTATATACACCCCGTTTGATCTTTACAATGTCACCGGTGTTTACAAGGCGCGTGAGTTCTGTATTTATTGCTTTTGGATGTCCTTGAATCGACTCAACGATTTCCGGTGTTTTTTTCTCTCCATCAGCGAGAAGTGTGAGGATTTGTTCACGGAAAGGAATTCGGGCAAGTTTCCCGCCCCTCATCTTTTGCAACACTCGGTTCGCCTGTCTTGGGGAACACCCCAGAACCGTTTCTACCTTTTTTCTGCTGGATTCAGCCGTCAGTTTGTCGCGTTCCGCTTCAAAACGTTGGCGTGTCGCTATCACCTCAGCAAGTTTGTCTAACCCACCAGCAACATCAAAATCTTCCCAGTCGAAAAGGAGGGTTTCTGGTCTGTCGGTGATCTCAGGTATCCGAAAACCCGTAATCAACATGATTTTCTTGTTTGTCAAACGATTCAACTTAGCCAATTCTATAATCTCTGTGAATATACGGAGGACCGTTATTTCGTAAACACTTTGGACGCGTTCGTCTTTGTAACGGTAGGACTCAGGCTCCATTTCATAATGGAGGGGTTCTTCGTCGTTTCCGAACAACATCTGAGTGCGTTTCAAAATACCGCGTGGTACTATCTCAGGCATGCCAACCATCCAAATGACTTGTGCTTCTTGAAAAGCGGTTTCTAATCCTTCTGTCTCTCGATAAATTGTTAGGAAACAGACGTTCTCATGGCTTTTGATATCCTTCAACTGTTCAATTGCATGAGGATGGACTATAATCCCATGCTTAATATTTGGGTCCCTTTCAACCTCAGCTTGGATTCTCCAAAAAATGTGTTGCCCAGTCTTGGAAATCCCGAAAACGTCCCAAGTGTTGTTGGTGTCAACAATTGTCCTCCGTGGATAGATACTGGTGCGAATCTGAAAAATGTGGTTTCCAGGAACCCATGCCACTGGTTGTGGATGAAGTCTCTCAATTTCCTCATCTAAAAATGTCCGCCGTAGATGTTCGTTGAGAACCGGGGCGGTAACCAAAAGGCGTCTAATACTCGGATGTAATACAGGCACCACCCAGAACTGTAGAACTTCGTTCTCCCATCGCATCGGTGCATCAGCATCCCTCGTGTAATGTGTAAAGAAATGTTTGAGTTGATGCCATAACGTCCAATTTGGATTTCGACAAACCGTTGGGAACTCCTGAATGTTTTCAACAGTCGACGCGTCCAAGATACCCAACCTGACAGCATCCGCTATCGGCATCAGGATTTTGATGTCTTCGTTAGGCACAAAAGTGTGGAGTTGAAAATAGGGCAATTCTTGTGTCGCCAGTTTATCCGCAGCCGCGCCATCCAAAGGAATATAAGCAGAGGTGCCTTGCTCAAATTCGATTGTCCAACGTGCTAAATCTTCTCCAGTCTCTGTATCAGTAATCCCTCGTGCGACCACCTTGCCCCGTACATTGACGTGGCACATCTGTTGGATGAGTTCTTCTTCTAACCATTCAAATGTATGTATTACTGTCCGGAGGCGTTTGATGAAGTTGTCATGGGATTTGTTTCTGATTTCCAATGCATTCAATAGAACTGTGGCGAAGTTTCCTAAAGCATCACCTTGCCAGTTAGCAATCCATTCCTCTAATGTAGTTTTTGATAGTTCACATTCAAGAAATAGTCTGTTCTCTCTCGTGGTATTGATGATACAAAGCCGTTGTGCTCCATCGTGTGCTTCAAGAAGTTGTTCCACTATTTTTGCGTATTGTGGGTCCAAAAACAGCCGACGACCCTCTATTATTTGTGCTTTGGCAGTCTGTAATGTGGTGGGTTGTGATAAATAGCCTCGCTCCCGACATGTTGTATAGACTCGGCACTGCGGACAGATAATTTCGCTTGGATCCCCACCCTTTTTCTCAAGTGCTTCACACCGCTTAGCATCCTCACAGACGTTCCCTCGTTGGAAAGGAGTTGCCATGCGTTCGTCAATAGGAATATCTTTCACTTGATCCCATAGGAACATTCGATCTCGCCAACGTTTGACCGATCCTATATTCCGCTTTTGAAAATATAGTTCTGCTTCTGTCGCGAGTTCAGTGCCAGACACGTTTAAACAGATTACCTCACTGTTCTGGAGAAGGGATTCTACTTCACGGTTTTTCTCTGAGTCTGTTTTGGGCGTAAATCCAAGAACGCGCACGTTCCTATCAAAAACACGTTGTATCTGATCGCTAATCTCTTCTCGCGTTTCATCATTTTTTTCGGTGGGTTTCGGTTTATGTAACACCGGAAGAGGACGTTTTATTGCCAGCGGACTGAGTTTCCCTTCCCGAACGGTAAGCACCTTATCGTCTATAGGTAGCCCTGTTGCTGGGATCGGTGGTAGGATGCCGGTATCGTTCCAAACATCTGTTATGAGCGATGCTTCCATAGGCAGCCCTGTATCGGATGTAGATGCGCGTATCCACACGCCCCCTTTGTTTTCCCACAACGATACTTCTGCGTTGTCAATCGGACCACTTCGTTGTCTCCAATAGTGTAGTCCGTCCGCTTGTCTGATATAAGAAAACCCGCGCTTGAGAAATGCCTCTTTGGCGAGGTCAAGTTTGCATGATCCGAGAGAGTATGGCACGTCCGGGGTGCTATCCTTCTGTTGTATGCTTTGAGAAATTGGCTCATGAAGCTTAGCACGAAGGGCATCAATAGAGGCAAAGAAAACTTCTTTAGCAACCACAGGTGGATCTAATAAATCTCCAAGCAGAATTTCATAGCGTGCATCCCAGCAATTGTATCCCTTATCACCCAAAATTTCAATGGACGTTTCGTGTTGGTGCGGATTCTCTGCTGTCGGGGTTTGTTTAAAGACATACAACCGTTCCTGATTGGTATTTGGATGTAGGTATCCGGGTATCCTACAAGAGAATCGCAATCCACCAGACTTTGTTATTGTCAGTAATGGGTTTGCCACACTGTCGACGAATGCTTGGACGCAAGCAAGAACGGCATCAGGTGCAGCGCGTAGTGCCTCATATTTGAATTCAATGTCATACCATGGCGCGCCATTGCGTGCTGAGGGCATCCCCGTATATACTTGAATTCCCCACGACCTATGTAATCGGATGGCATCCCAGTCTGTTACTTGTTGACGTTTCAAGAACCGTTCCCCTCCAAAATGGCGCGGGGGGCGGTCAGTTCCGGGAGCCTGTCCTATCGGCATAAAGGAGATGCCCGCCGTCTCCAAGTCTTGAAGCATCACGGGATATTTGTGTGCACAATAGACTGTGTAATGGTAAGGAAGCCCTTTGTAAAGCGTAGGTTCTGAGGTTGTTTTCTGTTGCTTAAGTGGCTTCTCGTGCCGTTGATGGCAGCGTAAAATAATATCTTGTAGGACATTGGTTGTCATGAGATGTTCACATATTTTGTATTTTCATAAAATTAAATGAGTGAGGCTATAGA
>VYFM01000188.1 GCA_009842375.1 Candidatus Poribacteria bacterium
GGAGTAGGTTTAAAAGGATTTCCAATGAAAATTGCGATGGCAATCACCGCAACTGCAAATGTACTGAAACTTACTATTTTCTGTTCTTTTAAGACAGATAATACATTATTGGTTACATTATTGATATTTTTCAATAGTAGCGAATACAGTGAAGGTTTTTCAGGTGGTCCTTCAGAAAGACGTTTGTATAACTTTGTCTTGAGATTTTGTGGGGCAATAGGTTGAGGGATGAATTCACCCTCAGCTTCGTCTACAAGGTGAAGCACACGTTTATATGCAAATACCTTTCTTGTGCATTGATTACATGCGGTGAGATGACTTTCAAAATCTGATAGCATATTAGGATCTAACTCACCGTATACATAATCAATTACATGCGCTTCAGATCTATAGCATTTAGCCATGAAATTACCTCCTATAATTCATTATTTTCCCATAAAGGTCGTAGCAAAGTTTGTAATTTTTTTAGTGCGCGATGCAGATGAATTTTCACAGTTCCTTCAGCCATCCCAAGTGTATTTGCTACCTCTTTGATCTGTAGACCTTCATATCGGGACAACATAAAAACAGCTTTTTGTTTTGATGAAAGTTCATCAACTGCTTCTCGGATAAGACGTCCACGTTCTTTATCTTCAAGATTTTTTTCAGGGTTACTTGAGATGTCATTAGCCACAAGTCTTTTTTCAATCGACTCTTCATCTTCGTACATGTAGACAGGTTGTCTTGATTTAGAACGGTGATAATCAATAGAAAGATTGGAAGCAATTGTGTAAAGCCATGTCGAAAATTTAGCCTTTGGTTTCCAAGTATTCAGAGCGCGATATGCTTTAAAAAAAACTTCAAGGGTTAATTCTTCAGCATCTTCATAATTTCTGACTGATCGTAATAGGTATCCAAAGATTTTTCGTTCATAACGTTTCATTAATTCATCAAAAGCCTTCTGGCTACCTGATTTGAACTGTGCAACAAGCATTTCGTCGTCAATCAATTTGTCCATAATATTTGCCAGACTTTCGTTCAGTATTTGAACATCTAACCCTTTTAACGAATGTGTGTTATTTTTAGTTTACAGAAAATACTTTTCTGCGTCAATATTGATGTTAATTATCGGGTGTGTAAGGTTTATCGCATGTGTGTTGTCTGAATCGCGGATTGTCACGGATTACACGGATGGGTGTGTAAAGTTTTTGACACTGTTGCGTATGTGCGGGGTTTCCCGCCCGTCTTTTTGTCTGAATCACAGAACCCACTGAATACGCGGAGGACGCGGAAAAAACTTCTTCTTTCAGTGCGTTCTGCGTATTCTGTGCCTGCCGTGATTCAGACAGTATCTCGGGCGAGTTGACCTCGCCCCTACGATATATCTGAGCGTGGGATAACCTGTTGCCAAATACTTTACACACCCCTCCAGCATGAAAGCTAGTTTAGTTAATGCCAAGACATTTTCATACAGCAAATAAAATTACATGGAATAAAGATGAAAATTAGAGTAGAATTAGAGTAGTTAATATTTATGGAGGTGAATTCAGTGGAAAATGCACACTCAAATTCTCAAACTACACCATTAGTAATCCCCGCTTCAGAAACAGCGGAACGTATGGTTCATTCAGCAACTAATTTATTGGAAGTATTGTCTCCAGAATTACGTGAAAAGGCAATTCAACCTTTTGATGGTAATGAGCGATTTAGATGGCACTATATCCCTATAGAGATGTGGGATCGTCAAGGTGTATCTTTGCAAGAACTAAATGAAAAACAACAGGATGCTGCTTTTGCCCTTATGGAAAGTGGATTAAGTGCCAATGGATATAAGAAAGCCCGAGCGATTATTAACTTAGAAACTATTCTTGGGGAAATTGAAAAGACCAACGGAGATGGAAGGCTTGAACGTAATCCAGAGTATTACTTTTTTACTATTTTTGGTGATCCAGGTGGTAACGGTGCGTGGGGATGGCGTGCTGAGGGGCATCATATATCACTAAACTTTACAGTAGTTAATCGTGAACTTATTTCTCCAAATCCTTTCTTTTTTGGATCTAACCCAGCAGAAGTACCTGAAGGTGAGAAGAAGGGATTACGTGTTCTATTCGCAGAAGAAGATTTAGCACGACAACTCCTATTAAGTTTTACACCATATCAAAAAACACAAGCGATTATAAATACGGAGGCACCATCAGATATTCTAACCCGTAATGCTCCGAAAGTTGAGTTTGACACTGTTGAAGGAATAGCAGTTGAAACCATGCAGACGCACCAACGTGAACTTCTGATACAAGTCGTGCATGAATATATAGATAGACTACCTGATGAAGTTGCCGAAATTGAACGTCGTAAACTTCGTGAAAGTAGCATTAGTGACATTCATTTTGCCTGGGCAGGTGGAGAGGAACGTCGGATGCCTCATTACTATCGTATACACGGTCCGCAGTTCTTTGTTGAATATGACAACACACAGAATAATGCGAATCATATTCATAGTGTATGGCGACATATTGAAGATGACTTTGGTGTTGATTTGCTTCGGTTGCATTACAATAAGTCTGACCACCACGATCATTAGATATGTATTTGTACAATAAAAAAGCCGCCTTAGTTGGCGGCTTTTCTGTTAATCTGTAAATTGAAACCAAACGTCTATTTAACAGACTTGATTGTACTCCATGTCGTTGTCAATTTGTTCTGAGGTTCAACTGCCGTGATAGCATTGGTGAGAACAATAAGACCTGTTTTTTCTGGATTTTTTCCGTGAACAACAGTGTGCGGATTCCAACCGCTCCATCCTTTCTGTCCGGCTTGTCCAGCTCCCTGGTCACCATCATTGACACAGATGCCTAAACCAATTTCAAGACCCTCAGTCAATGAAATATCAAGACCGAAGTTTGCTGGCGTAAATCTGTATTCATAATTGGTTGTTTTTGAATCTTCATCACGAACGATTGCTATATCATCACCACTAACAAGTCCGGGTTGACCATTCAGTCTTTCATTATGTAGAAGTAGATCACCATTCTCATTTAATGCGACATTATAGAGAAAGTAGGGTTGACCTGCTTCTCTTATACCACTTGGTACAACGTTTATTTGTACGCTATCACCGTTCCATGCTGCGCCGGAATTCTGATGTTCGTCATCTGTGACACTAATTGCAAGATAAACTGCATCTGCATCCCAAACAACCATGAAACATGTTGTGTGGTCTTCGGGACCGCTCCATGTTCCTCCACCCCAGTCTTCCCAAACTTTAACTTCACTTTCTCTTCCTTCAAATTCAACACCACAGAATGGTTCGCCATCTGTACCAGTTACAAAATCCTTCACACCAGCCCATTCGTCAAGATTGCCATCAATTTCAACATCAATACCTGTTGGTGCGTTGTAGACATCGTGTGTAGGACTACGCCACTGTGCGTCAGCAACATTGATACCAATTAACATTATTGCTACGAACATAGCAGTAAATACAAAAAAGTATTTTCTCATGAAAATTTCCTCACTTTAGTAATTGTTTTCCACCTTATGGTGGTTATTTGATCTCACAACAGAGTTGTAAACATAAGTATATATG
>VYFM01000592.1 GCA_009842375.1 Candidatus Poribacteria bacterium
AATTAATGGAAACCCAACAATAAGGAATAGGAGTAACTCAGGGTTACCGAAACGGAACCAGTTCATTGTCAATTTTGAATCGTTATGATGAGTTAAAATACTTTATAGATTTTCGAGGCTATGGAAAATAAGGTATAGGAACAGATAGGTATTCCCCGAACAAAGAATAAGTTTACAGATTTGCATTTAACCAATGAATACGACGTTTGTATTTATCTATTTCAGCAGAGATTCTTGACTGATTCCACTCATGCCTCTCACCAATAAATTGAGCAATCTGCTGTGCTAAATCCAAACCTTGTCCACGCGTCCATCCAATGCGTGTTCTCCGCCATAATATGTCATCCAATGTAATTGCCATCTCTCCCATATAGGCATAAAGAATTTCCGCCTTCACAAATGGTAGAGAGGAACTGACAGGTTCTGCAAGAGTAGCATCTTGACTAACAAACTCCTCAATGGCATGATACCCTTGGGAACCATAACGTTGCATAAGTCGTTCTTTCACATCACCTAAAAGTGCTTTATTTGATACATTATTGATATGTTCACCTTTCCGATCAACATCCTCAGATACTGCACTTGGCAATGGCTTGACAGATGTCTTACAATCACGCGGCATACTCAGAGATTCAACTAAATAGTCTGCTGTCTCTTCAGCAATCAACCTATGGGTGGTCAGTTTGCCACCATATACATAAATGATTCCGCTGGAACTTTCAGTAATAATATGTTCTCTTGAAACAAAATTCTGCTTATCGGAAACATTTTCAGACCCGTTGGATGCAATTAGAGGACGCACGCCAGCATAAGAACCAATAATAGAACTATTATCCAAAGTCATATTTGGAAATACTCGCTGTGCTTCAGAAAGTAAATACACTACTTCATCAGATGTAGGTCGGGCAGATTCTGGATCACTCTCAGGTGTTGTTTCTGTTGTTCCAATTATAGATGTATCGTGTTCACCGGGTAAAACAAAAATACCACGTTGCTTACTATTATAGGACTTTTCTGTCTGAGTAAGAAGTATCAAACCGTGCTTTACAGAAGTATCACCACCAAGACAATTTGGTAAGATAAGATGAATCCCTTGAGCGTCCTTTGATACTAATCGTGAAGTTCCATCATAGCATGGATCCTTTTTCCACAATTGATCTGTCCATGGTCCAGTTGTTGATACAATCTTACGTGTTGCAATCTCAAACGTTTCACCAGTAATACTATCTTTAGCTTTGACGAAATACATTTGAGATGTGTTATCAGGTTGCGATACATATTCTTCAAATTGGACGTAGTTTGCAACAACCGCACCATGAAAATGTGCGTCTTTAAGCGTAGCTAATGTCAACCTACTATCATCAACTGTACTATCCCACAGGATAACACAACCTTTTAATCCTTCTGATAATACAGGACCGACCAATGAATGTATTTGATTAACATCGCGAAGCAACTTGGATTTCTCAACTTCATCTGACTTTGAGAGATGATTATAGTACCGCGCAGCAAGTTGAATACCTGCAAGAGGATATGGGTCTCCTTTATATCGAAGTATTGCCAAAGGAAGCGGTTTAACAAGATTCGGGGCAATATGATGCAATATCTCGCGTTCCTTTCGCGACTGTTTCACAAGAGCAATATCGCGTTTTGCTATGTAACGGAATCCTCCGTGAATAAGTTGTGAACTGGCACCACTTGTTCCGCTTGCAAAATCACCTTTCTCAATTAAACCTGCTTTAATTCCTCCGTTTAACATGAGGTCTCGGATTAGTCCTGCTCCGACAACACCACCCCCAATTACCAACACATCCAAAGGTTCCGTCTTTAGGGTATTTATATTATGATTACGAGTCCTATATGAAAATTCAGATAACATATTTAAGAAACTCCACTATACTGATTTATCTTTTAGCCCATTTAATATGATTTCTGCATGATTAGAAACCTTGCGTATTGCTGAAAGAATCCGTTCTGCTGCCCCTGAAACAGGATTTGTTAACAACGGTAAGAAAATCAATTGAGTGCATACTTCTTCAGTGATAGGTAGATCACCTTCTGAGTATCCTTCAAAATCACCACCCGTATCGGATGGAGTTAGTGAACCACGTCCATTTGTATATATATCAAGTCCGTGTGTAAATAGTGGTAACGTATGTAGTAGTGGGTACGGATTACTATTTGTTGGTAATCCACCCGTAAATACAGGCACACCATCACCAACCAGTAGAGGATATGGGTTGTTATTTGCCAATACTCCTTCTTTCCGCAAGGCTTCAGCGTATACTGGGGCAGGTAAACTATGCATCTCTTCTTCAATATAGCGTATTGGGAAACCAAAAAATGCAGCTGGTTCCGATCCATCATACCTCTGAATTGGCATTACTCCCGGTACATCTTGCAATCCTTTATTAATCTCCTGAATATAAGCACGGCGGTTTGCATTAAGTTCATCGAGTTTCTGCAACTGCACTGAAGCTATGCCGATAGCCAACGGATGGGCACGATATTTAACCCCTAAACCCATAGGTGGCAGATGGGAATACCTAAGTAAAGATGGATCTAACTTAGGATCTCCAATACTATCAATACCACGATTGACTTGACCTAATAAACATGCACGTTCAAAAACGGTTATATCATTCGTAGCAAGCACACCACCTTCTCCAGCACTGACTGCTTTGCTTCCCTGCAGACTCCAGGCACCCACATGTCCGATACTACCACAAGGTTTACCTTTGTATAACGCACCATGTGCATGAGAGCAATCTTCTATCACTGGTACACCTGTTTCAGTGCTGAGTTCCATCAACGCATCCATATTGCATACATTTCCCCAAAGATGCACCGCGACTATTGCCTTTGTTTTTGATGTAATCCGTCGTCGAACATCGTTAACATCAATCACCAATGTATTCGGATCTACCTCACAAAAGACTGGTCTCGCCATCAACATTAAGGCAGGAGTTATTGATCCCATCCAAGTATAAGTAGGACAGATTACCTCATCGCCGGGGCCTACACCCAAACCAAACATTGCACTATGTAATGCAGCTGTACCATTACATAGACTCATCGTGAATTGTGTCTGATGACGATCACGCCACACACGTTCAAATTCCTGAACAGTGGGGGACTTCCCTGACAATTCATTCCGCAGAGTCATTTCATAAGCCAGTTGAGCTTCTTCTTCAGTGATTTGCTGCCATTGATCCAGTATAGGAAATGGTTTCTCTTCTGATATGTCAAAGATAGGTTTCCCACCTAAAATTGCAGGAAGTGTATTTATATCTTTTCCAGAGTTAGATGTTGTAATATTTTTCATAATATAATTTAAAAATTAATTCATAAAGAGTAATTGTGAAAAATTAAGATAAGTATAATTGACAGACATCCATTCCAAATTGTCTAAAGGTTAAATCTATGATATACTAACAACGAACGAAACATAAATATGGTATATATCGTATTTTGATACATCATATCATGATATATAAGTACTGTCAATCTTCTATGATTAATCCCACCAATTTGAGATTATTTTGAATATCCGT
>VYFM01000247.1 GCA_009842375.1 Candidatus Poribacteria bacterium
AACCAGTCGTCCTTAAGTCTTTTATCCTCCGCTTCAAGTGCCTCTTCAAATGACTTAATATTCTCCCATCCTCTACGTCTTGCCCACCAATATGCAGAATATGCACGTGCTACAGGTTCTCTCAGTAGCACAACCAGATGCATTTCTGGATTATGTTCATATATACGCTGAATTCTTTCTGGTGAACACATGACCATCACATTTTTTGCAATGAGACGATTGTTATCGGGACATTCGGAATAATACTTGTTATATGCTGATTTAAATCCTTTTTCATATTCATGGTCATGAAGGAAATACGTCATTTCTGGCTGCGGATGAGCGTATATTTCAGGATGCTGTGCCAAATAACGTAACAGAGACGATGTACCGGATTTCTGTGAACCCACAATCATAAAAGGTATTTGTTGGACTACATCATTTTTATTCATGTGAGTTCTCCGTAAAAAATATTTGCCATGGCGGTTGTTTACCGATCAACTCATGCAAATCAATTACATCTTGCTTGTAGTATTCAATTAAACGTTTCTGAGTCTCTTGTGCAACCGTTATTCCTTCATCTGAACGAGTGTTCAAGCGAAGATATAACGGTTCAATTGTCCTTCTCACTGATCGAAAAGTTCTATGAATCAACGGTTTATTATGTGACCACTTGCGTACTTTAAATCTCAATGTTCTGTATTTTTGGTGCAACTCAGTATTTCTCATCGATTCGGTCCTATTTGTTACCTTGAACGTATAGTCATCGAAAAAGTCTTTACCAATTTCAGCAAAATCACATATTTCATGTAAAACAATTAATGGTTCAGCAGCAAGATCTTCATAAAAAAGAGTGTGTATCCGATTGTTACCAAATCGCTCTAAATACTTTATCAAATAGGAGGCATAACAACCTTGACTCAGTACTAACCAATGTTGTTCAGGTTGCATTGATCCTTGTCTTTGTCCTATATCTTCGTAGTTGAATAGCTGGTCAATATATTGGTCAAAACTCATAGATTCTGGCAACTTGCCATTCTGTCTTGCGAATCGGTACCATGAGATCAAACGTGAAATCGGTTCACGTAGGCTAAATATCAGTTTGACATGCGGGAGATACTCTGCAATTCTCTCAAGCGCTGATGAACAATATAAATAGTCTGGTGTAGTGTCAAGTCTTATTTGCTCTTCATGACAGTGTGTAAATAATTCGTTGTATTCTGTTACATCTCCTTTGAAACGATATTTTGAGGGTAGAGGATATTCTCTATCAAGGAAGAATCGTGTTTCCTTATAAGTCGCGCCACATATTGATGGATGGTCAGCAAGATATGTATATAGTGATGTGGTAGCAGCCTTAGTTGTACCACCTACAATCAAATAATAGTAATCGCTAACATTTTTTCTTGACATTAGGAAAATAAAGAAACACCAGTTTTTTGTAGCAAATATGACAAATTTACAACAGCAATTACTGCAGTGAGAGAAACTGCTATGGCTATACCCGTTAATCCCCAAACATTGACCAAACCCAATGCAATTATAAAGTTTAGCACAGCCATTGTAACCATATTTCTAAATACATAACCGAATGCTCTTTGTGCATATAGACCTGCATTTAGAACTGGTATCAAACAGAAAAATACCGTAGCAAAACTGAGACAAAATAAGAGTTGTGAAATCTGTTGAATAGATTGTTCAGAAAACTTATCATCACCATATAGTAACTTCGCTATTATTGATGATCCGAATATAAGAAACAATGATATGGGAACTGCAATGAATATAACGGTACGGATGTTTCCCATAAGAGTTTGTCTGAATTTTCCCTTATCCTCTTCTGTGATTTCCTCGGTCATGCTGGGTAAGCCAGTTGTAGCAATACTAATACCAATAAGAGTCTGAATCGCGGAAAAAATACGGAAAGCACTATTGTATAACGTAATAGCACCTTTACCGAGTTTCCCAACTAAAAATACTTCTACCAACAGACGTGCAGTCATCTGTCGTATTGTGAAACCCAACGTCGGTAATGATATAGTATTTTTCAGAGTACGGAACACATCAGATGATAACCCCGTCAACATATACCGATGACCTATCCGTTTCACTCCAATAAACAACCAGACAAAGTATGCCAAAAAGCCACAGGTGTAGGCAATAGCAACAAATTGAGCAATATGTTCATTACCCAACAGTAGTAGGAAAATGAGAGAAGCAATTCCTGGTGGAAGTGCATTACGTAAAGCGACAGTCTTGAAATGCTTCTGGCTATTTAAAATCGCACCAAGTACTGTACTTGCTGATCCAAATACAACCAAAGGTGCAGTCAACCGCAAAAACATAATCATTTCAGAACGTGTGATAATTGAACTATTTGGTAATAAGAGCAATAAAACATAAGCAATCCAATCCGCAAAGACCTCAATTAATAGCATACACAAAAAACCGACACAGAGTGAAAAATTCAAGATTCCGTTTGTTAATAAATTAAAATCCTCTCTGTTTTTGTGTCTCGCTTCATTTATAAATAGAGGCACAAGACTAAATTTCGCACCTTCTCTGATTACAATGTCAAATAACAGGACAACTTTTAGAGATGCAATTAATGCATCTGCAGTTTCACTTAACCCAAGATATCTTGGAATTAACACCGCATGAAAAAGTAGACTTAATCCCATTCCAGCAAAGGTAATCACCATTACCCAACGTGTTTGGGACTTCCAAAATTTCACTATGAAATTGCGAAATCGGTCCATAATGAATTACTTATTGCAAAATGGAACAATTCTGTACATATACCACTTATTTTTTCCATGCATCTGGTAAATTTTTACTAATTTCTATCTCATCAAATTAAGTTGCAGGACGGGGGCCAACTTTTTTTGCCCATGTAGCCATACGATGTAATCCTTCCGCCAACTCTATCTTAGATGTTGTACCGAAAACACGATGGAATTTATCATGTGAACAATATGCATGTTTGACTTCATCTCTGGCTCGAAAATGTTCCACAGATACTTTCTTTTCCATAGCAGACATTACCAAATCAGCCAATTTATTTACAGAAACATGATTATCCGTACCAAGGTTAAAAATCTCACATGAGGCATCCGGTATGTTAACGGATTGAGCAATGTGTGGTGCAACATCCGCAATATGTGTAAATGCACGAGTCTGTTCACCATCACCAAAGATAACCAGAGATTCACCCCGCATAATTTTGTTCATGAAAATGCCGATTACATTACGATATCTATCACTTATATTTTGCAGTTCACCATAGACATTATGAGGTCTGAATATGGTATAATCAAGGTCAAAAAGTCGTTTAGTTACGATGAGTTCTTGTTCTACCGCATATTTTGCAATACCGTAAGGGTCTTCGGGCATCGGTGTAAGCTCTTCATGCATCGGCAGTTGGTTTTCTCCATATACTGCTATAGACGATGTAAATACAAAACGTTTTATATTATAATTCACTGCAGCATTGATTAAATTTACACTTCCTATAAGATTGTTTTGATAGTTGAAACGTTTAATAAAATGGCTTAAACCCTCTGCTGCATAC
>VYFM01000558.1 GCA_009842375.1 Candidatus Poribacteria bacterium
GTATAGTATAGGAATCATTTGTCTTTTGTGAGGACGAAATCAATTATTACACTGCGAAGTCAAGGTGTTGATCTCGGAAAACTTGACTCACGGATCTGTGCTGGTGAACTCTCAGAATGGCTTCTGCCAGAAGTGGAGCAATGGATAATACTTTAATCTTTCCATCAAGTTGTTTTTCAGCAGGAATCGGTATGGTATTTGTAGTAACCACCTCACGAATTGATGGATGACTAAGCCTTTCTAAAGCAGGACCGACTAATACAGCATGTGAAATACTTACATAAGCGGGTTCTGCCCCTGCTTCTGCCAATGCTTGAGCCTGTTGAAATATGCTTCCGCCAGTTGCTATTTCATCATCAATAACAATTGGAGTTTTTCCTTTAACTTCTCCAACAAGTTCCACAAATTTTACTTCCTGACCATCAGGACCGTTCCTGCGCTTATGCATAATTGCCAACGGTAGACGGAGTATTTGTGAATATTTTTCTGCTAATTTAGCACGACCAGCATCAGGTGCGACAACAACTCCATTGTCAATCTGCTTCTCGCGGAAATAATTTGCCAAAGTAGTAATGGCAGTCAGGTGATCCATAGGTATATCAAAGAAACCTTGAATTTGTGGAACGTGTAGGTCTATTGCCATTACACGACTTGCCCCTGCGGTTGTAATGAGATTAGCAACAAGTTTGGCACTAATCGGTTCACGTCCGGTTGTTTTGTGATCTTGACGTGCGTATCCAAAATATGGAATTATCGCAGTAATTTGCCGAGCAGATGCCCGTTTCATTGCATCTATTGTAATGAGCAATTCCATCAAAGTTTCATTTGCGGGTTCTATTGTTGGTTGAATGAGATATATGTCTGTACCGCGGATGCTTTCTTCAATTTGTACTCGTGTCTCACTATTGGGAAATGGGCCAATTGAGATCTTTCCCATTTCTACGCCCAAAATCGCAGCGATCTCTTTTGCTAAAGCCGGGTTTGCGCGTCCGGCAAACAACCTGAAATCGTGTCGAACTTGTTCGGTCATCAATGAGGACATGCCATTATCTCCTTAGTTGTATTAACTAACGACATCTTGTGTCGCATTGGGTGGGATAAAAATAGGTTGAAACAAATTATAACAGGGATTTACCAGTCATCTCAGAAGGTTTAGGTAAACCAAGTAGTTCAAGTGCTGTTGGAGCAATATCAGCTAAACGTCCTCCTTTGCGAAGTTGATATTCTTTATATCGATCATCAACAACAATTAGATCAACATCGTACGTTGTGTGTGCAGTATGAATACCACCAGTTTCTGGATCAATCATCTGTTCACAGTTTCCATGATCAGCTGTAACAATGAGTGCGCCATCTTTTTTAAGAACAGCATCTACAATTTTACCAACACCTTTATCAACTGCTTCCACAGCTTTAATGGCAGCTTCAAGAGATCCAGTATGTCCTACCATATCTCCATTAGCGTAATTCAGAATCATTAGGTCATATTTATTCGATTTGATTCTTTGTAACATCTCATCTGTAACACCGGAGGCTGACATTTCTGGTTTTTGGTCATAGGTCGTTACATCACGAGGTGAAGCGATAATTTGACGGTCTTCACCTGTATACGGTTCATCTCGGTAATCGTTGAAAAAAAAGGTCACGTGAGGAAACTTTTCTGTTTCTGCACATCGGAATTGGGTCAATCCTGTATCACTAATGTATGCACCAAGTGTATTGTGCATTTTTGGAGGTTTCTTAACAGCGGCTTCAACATGCATTCCCTGTTCATATTCAGTCATTGTTATAAATTTAACGCATAATTTTGAATTCCGTTTAAAACCCATTTGCCTTGTAACACCGTCTTTTCCTTCAGCTTGATAAGGAAATGTATCTAAACAGAATGCCTTGGTAAGTTCACGTGGACGGTCTCCCCGAAAGTTATAAAAAATTACTGCATCCCCTTCACAAATTCTGGGTAGTGGTTTGCCATCTTTATCTACAACTACGGTTGGTCTAATAAACTCGTCTCCATGACGATTAGTATCTTCTGGATTATTATAGTAATCACTATATGCTTGTGTTGCTGTGGTAACATGCGATCCAACACCTTCTGTTAGTAGTCGGTATGCCACCTCTACTCGTTCCCAGCGATCATCGCGATCCATCGCATAAAAACGTCCAATCACCGAAGCAATCTGACCAATACCAATTTGTTTAGCCTTCTTCTCAATTTCTTCACAGAATTTGATACCAAGGTCGGGTTGACAATCACGTCCATCGCTGAAATTGTGTATCCAGACCTGATTAGGTTTCAATCCGTTTGATTTTGCCAGAGTAAGTAGACCATAGAGGTGATCAAGGGAACTGTGAACCCCAGCATTGCTTGCCAAACCCATGAGATGCAAGTTTGTGCCGTTGTTCTTTACGTGTGAAATTGTGTTTAAAAGCACTTCGTTCCGATAAAATTCACCGGAACGAATCATTGTACTGATGCGAAGGAGTTCTTGATTGACTATTCGCCCTGCACCTATATTCTGATGTCCAACTTCACTGTTACCGATTACACCTGCAGGTAAACCGACATCCTCGCCTGAAGTGTGAATTTGGACATGTGGATAGTTATTCCGTAACCAGTCGTCTACAGGAGTCTTTGCCAGATAAACAGCGTTTGCTTCCTTATATTCTGGATGCGGATTATTGCCCCATCCATCTCGTATAATGAGAACGACAGGGCGTTTTCGTTGACTTGCCATAAATTTCCTTTATAGATCTTTTAGTTTTCCCCAGGTCGTAGTCAGTTTTCCCTGTGGTTCAACATCTTGTGGAGTATCCATCACCTTTCGGATTTCTGCTTGGCTCAATACCTTTTCATAGAGACGCACCTCATCAATTTTTCCAGGAAAACTATCCGTTGGACGACCGAAGTCATCACCACCGATCCAAAAATCCAAATCGGAAGGTGTAATTGGTTTAGCGTTCGGAGCTTCACCTTCTAATACACCATTGACATAAACTTTTAATGTTTTTCCATCAAACGTTCCAGCGAAGTGATACCATTCGCCTATTTTCCAATCTGCAGTTTTAGATTGAGCAAATAGATTGTCAGGCTTGACAAGAAAATCTATGCTATTTACATTACCAAAATCAAAAATGACAAAAATAGAATCGTTTTTCACCATCATACGACGACTTGTAAGTGCAGCACTTGGATTGAACCATGCCATCAGCGTGACTTTGTCAGTTAAGTCTAATGAGTCGTTATCTTTAACTTTAACATGGTCATCAACACCGTCAAATTCGAGTGCTGAGTTGAACTTCCCATCAACCCATTTTGGAGCACCAGCAAACTCCCCGTTGTGACCATTACCTGAAACATCAGTAGCAGTTTTACCAACTCCCTCATCAAATGCCCAGTAGCCAACAAGTCCATCTTCAGCAACATTGCCAACACTTATATTCACTATAATTAGTAGTGAAAAAAGTAGCAACACACAGGTGACTTTTTGCATCATTTTTCTCCTTAGAATTGTTGTTAAATTACGAATTTGGTGTATGTTTATAT
>VYFM01000149.1 GCA_009842375.1 Candidatus Poribacteria bacterium
CTATAGGAAATTGTGACTATTTTGCACGTCCCAGTGACGTTTTGCATCCAGGCAGGACGAGGAAAGTGACGCGAATTTCACTTTTTTTTTGCTCCATTTTGGTTCTGTTAATTTCATCCCACACAATTTTGGTATTCATGGCAGCAAGATGTGCAGAAAACGTGGAATGCAAAGCCCATATTAGCTTTACGAACCCAGCTTTACATACTGGTAGATACACAGCAAAGATCGTGAGATTTTGTCGTTTCTAAGATGCTGTGTGATCTCAGATAACTCCACGACTCAGTGAGATTTTAAACGACATTTTCATGTAGGCATGTTCCGTAATATCTAATCACAATCTTTTACCTCCGACCAAAAAGGTGTGGCGTATTGTGCCACGATTGTGTGCAGTATTCTTAAACATATCGAGTTTACATCTGCTATTTCTGTTTAAACCTCATATTTTGGAAACCCATCATTTACAAAATGTTTGGTTTTAGCATTTATGGTAAATTTTAGAATAACTTTGACACTCTAACCGTTGCGGAAAAGGAAACTCGCAAACCGCGTGTGAATGTGTATGTTGTTATAAAATCAACGATAAATTATGAAATAGACATCAGAAAACATATTTGAGTTCATTGCTGTCGTTGGTCAATGATAACTCACTACGACTCTGTGAGAATTTACGCGATCTATTCCCGTGTTGATGTTGTTCCGTCTCCGTTTGGTGTCGCGTGTCCAAGGAGACTGCCCACGGCTCATTTCGAATTTTCGAGCGACAGTTGTGGTTGTAAAGTATGTGTTCCCGTGTTGTCGCTTTCTCAGGGAACCTCTCCACCTCTTAGAGTATCTAAATTCGCATAGCCGATATGGACTTGCATTCTAAACACGTGTTAATTATATAGTGTCTTATTGTATGTGTCAAATTAAAAAGTGAATTTGTTTATTGGGTATATATTGGTATATTATTGGATATGTATTGTTTGGGTGTTTTTTTGTGAATTAATTGTCTGAACCAGGATTTCAGGATTACAAGATTAGCAGGATTAGGAGTTTGATATGCCAATGTTTCTTTGCAAAAAGTAGCCCTTTTTTCTTTGAAACGGAATATAAACCCACCAACTCACAATCCTGAAAATCCTGAAATCTTGGTTCAGACAATACTACGAAACTCATTTTATTCATAACATGAATTTGGTGTTGCTTTTCAGTCAAGTTCTGTCCCACACCTCGGACAATTATCAGTCCAAGTTGAACGTCTACCTTCACCGCAACCGTGGCATTCACCAAACGGATGTTCGTCCGGTTTTGCGCGGGCACCGCCTTTCTTATAGGTGATGATACGCCATACCGTTTCGCCATCCTCTTCCCAACAGTGCCAGACACCTTCCTTTCTACCGTCGGAAGAAGTGCCATCATGTATCTTGTAGGGACCGCCCCATTTGCGATTTCCATTTTCGTGATAACATATATAGTCGCCTTCGTATTTATTATCCCGGAAGTATGCCACGCTGGATATATTCCCATTCTTGTGATATAGAATCCATTTCCCGTCTTTTTTGCCGTGAATGAAGTTTCCTTCACTGCGTTTTAATCCGTTAGCAAAATAGGTAATCCAATATCCATGCTTTTTTCCATTGACCATTTCACCTGTATCTCTTGCACTTGCCATAATTTACCTTATTTGTTATGTTTCACCAATCTCTGTCCCACATTTTGGACAGCTATCACTCCAATTTAAACGTCTTACTTCACCACATACCTCACATGTTCCGAGAGGATACTCGTCAGGTTTCGCACGGCTGCCACCTTTTTTGTAGGTTACAATTAGCCACACCGTTTCGCCATCTTCTTCGTATCCGTAAAATGGTCCCTCTTTTTTTCCATCATAAGATTTTCCCTCATGTTTAGGATATGCACCTCTGGATCTAAGGTTCCCGTTTTCATGATACGTTATACAAGGACCTTCATATTTTCCGTCGCGGAAGGAGGCTTCACCTGACATGTTCCCATTTTTGTGATAATTGATCCAAGGTCCATCCTTTTTTCCGTGAATGTAGTTGCCTTCACTTCGCTTAACTCCAGTGGCGTAGTAGGTAACCCAATAGCCATGTTTTTCGCCATCAACCATTTCACCTGTATCAAGTTTACTTGGCATGATTTACCTCTTGTGTTGTGTAGTAAATGTATACCTGTGTTCTTTGGAATCACTATTACAATTTTTCTTCAAGGTAATCCTCAAATTTCTCTATCGTTTTCTTACCGATACCTTTGATTCCTTTTAATTTGTCCTCATCAATTGCATTACGGAGTGATGATAAGCTGTCGACTCCTACCTCATGATATAGAAGTTTAATTGTTTTTGGACCGAGACCGGGGATTGGAATGAGTTCAACAATTGTCTCTGGTACATCGCTTGCGTATTCTTGTAATTTAGAACAAGTACCAGTTTCAACATATTCAGTTATGATAGTTGAGACTATATCCCCAACACCCGGTATCGCCTCTTGTAACTTACCTTGAGATGCCAATTCCGCTACCGATTCCTCCATACGAGAAATTGTATATGCAAGCCGAGGATAGCGCGCTGCGTGGTCTTCTGGATAATCTGCGACAATCAGAATTGTATGAAGTTCCATCAATTTTTGTGCGATTTCATCGTTGCTTAGACTATGGGTTTGTTCGTTATCGTTTGCATCATCTTCAAAATCAAGTAGATTGCGGACATCTTCGGGTCGTTTGTGTTTGATGGCAAAGTCGTGAGGACTCATACCAGAGTAGTTGTGCATTGTTTTATCTGCGCCATGGTCAAGAAGGTATTGTATAAGTTCTATTGACCCAAAAACTGCTGCAATATGCAGTGGAGTCTCGCCATCCATATAACCAAATTCCAATTCGGACTCACCTTTTTTGGCACGGCGATTTACTTCTGCTCCACGGTCAATTAATAGTTCCACACCACCGAGTTGATTGGCTTCGGCGGCATTGTGCAATGGGGTTTCACCACCTTTCGGCATGCCATGGTTGACTTCAGCACCAGCAACATCAATCAAGTATTCGCAAAACTTGAATTCACCATCTCTGGCAGCGAAACTTAATAGCACTCCCTCAGAAAAAACATCGTGATTGACATTACCACCCTGTTCTATAAGATACTTTGAAATGTCATGGTGACCTTCAAAATATGCCCACATGAAAGGGGGAATCCAACTGTAATTGGGATCAGCCCCACTCTCCACAAGATCACGAACTTGTTCCATATCTCCAGCTTTTGCTGCTTGAATTAAACTTTCACCTAATTCTTTCTTATCTTTCATTTTTCACCATATTGTAATTTATCTCATAACCACTCGTAGGGAGTGTGTAAAGTTTTTGACACTGTTGCGTAGAGGCGGGGAAACCCCGCCCCTACGATATGTCTGAGCGTAGGATAACCTGTTGCCAAAAACTTTACACACCCATAATTCACGCAGGGTTATTCAGTTTTAAGAATCACCAGTCTTTGTATATTATACCATTTCTAATTGATAAATCGTCATAATAAACTGTAGGTCGGAGTGA
>VYFM01000711.1 GCA_009842375.1 Candidatus Poribacteria bacterium
GCTACGCTCACTCCGACCTACAAGATAATGATCCTTTGTCATTTAGAAATGGTATGAGAAGGTTTCTAATCCCGAATACTTTCTATCTGAATCACATAAACCATAGAAGACAGAAAAGACCTCTTCCTTCTACGATTCAGACAATCCCGCGTCCTCTCTGCGTTTCTAGAAAACAGCATTCCTCTTCGTAGCACAAACTTTCCAGTTTGTGCCGTAGTGCTACGGACGCTACAAAGAAACATCACCTCACCAAAACCCCCTTCAGCGTCTTCAGCGTCTTCCGTGCCTTCCGTGATTCAGGCAACAAACGATTCTGCCCACAAAAAACCAAAACTGAAAACTACCCCAAACATACATGAAACATATTGTTCCAAATCACACAAACCCTTCCAACCCCACCGAACCTGTAGTTATAATACTATCACTATGAAAACGCAACAACACACAAACCCAACACTACTAAAAAAAGGAAACAAAATACTCATATCAAAACCAGAGAATACCAAGTAATTCAAAGGTTACCGTTTTTGACTTTTTTCACATTCAAAAAAACCGATAAAAACAGCCCATAAACCCAGACAAGCACTATAACCCGTCAAAAACACCAAAAGTTACCGTTATGCAGAAATTAGGCACAAAACGGTAACCTTTTTAAACAGGGAAAGGACAAGAATTGAAAATTATAGGATTTGGAAAACTGAATGCCTCTGCTATACAACAGTTTTTCTTGACACACCCATATTAATTTGATATGATATTGATATGCTATTTGTAATAATGTGGCTAACATACGGTATTGTACATTAGATTGACACTATAAAAAGAGGAGTAGAAAGATGGATTTCAAACTTGAAGAAGTAGAGGATTTTGACGAAGAAGAACTGGACACTGATGAAGATGATAACAACGAAGAAGTTACCGATGATGAGGAGTTTGATTCTCAAGGTTTTGATGATAAGACTGCGGAGGAAAATGCTGACAAGGTGGCTTATGAACCAGATGAACCGGACGAACCTTATGATGAAGAGGATGAATCCGACGAAGAAACTTCCTCGCTAATATTAAAAGAATATATTGAAATAGACCCTTTTAGTCAACAGGAAGAAAATATTCCTGCCTACACAGAAGCCGTGATAGCCTATTATGAAGACAAGAATTACGAACATGCTATAGAAAAATTTGGTGAAGCAATAAAAAATGCCAAACGGCAAACCAGAGGGAAGCAGCTCCTATCCAACGAAATAGTAGCTAAATCAATGTATTGGCAAGCAGAGTCTTATGTCAAGACCCAAGATATTCCAAAAGCAATTGATATATTTGAATCCCTTGTAAAAACATGTAGTGAGCATTATCTTACGATTGCGGCACAACGTCGTGCGGAACTTTTGAAAGCGAAACACTCTTAAAGGAAAGGACAAACAAAATTAGTGGACACCTTGAAGAAACTTCTCAAACAGAAAGCGACTAATCTACGAATACATTCTATTACATCAACATCGGAGGCAGGTTCCGGACATCCAACAACGTGCCTTTCAGCTGCAGATATTGTCTCTGCTCTCTTTTTCCACGCGATGCGGTACGACTGCACAGACGCACAAAATCCGAATAACGATAGATTCATCTTATCAAAAGGACATGCTGCTCCGCTGTTATACGCTGCTTATGCAGAAGCAGGTATCATTCCAGTAGATGATTTGGCTACGCTGCGACAGATCGACAGCATTCTTGAGGGGCATCCAACACCACGTTTTGATTGGACTGAGGTAGCAACTGGTTCACTCGGACAAGGTTTATCTCTCGGACTTGGTATGGCACTCAACGGTAAATATTTAGACAAATCCAATTATCGCGTCTATGTATTACTTGGCGATGGTGAAACCGCTGAGGGTGGGGTCTGGGAAGCAGCTGCTTTAGCGTCTCATTATAAGTTGGATAACTTGATCGGAATTATAGATGTCAATGCACTCGGACAGAGTCAACGCACTATGTATGCTTTTGATATTGATACCTACTGTCAGCGTTTTGAGGCATTTGGATGGCAAACCATTGGTATTGATGGACACGATTTTAATGAGATATTACCTGCCTTGGAAAAAGCTAAAGCTTCAACCGATAAACCGACAATGATTGTAGCAAAAACATATAAAGGAAAAGGGGTTTCGTTCCTTGAAAACGAAGATAACTGGCACGGGAAAGCAGTTGAAAAAGGGGAACAACTTGACAAGGCTTTAGAAGAACTTGGTCCACTGCATACAGACATTCCAGTTCAAATACAAACCCCAAGTCCGATAGATATTAAGACTTCTACACCTACTGCATGTGAACCGCCTAAGTATGCACCTGATGAAGAGGTAGCTACACGCGGTGGATACGGCATTGGACTTGCTAAACTGGGTAAAGCGAATCCAAATGTTGTTGCTCTGGATGGAGACACGAAAAACTCTACTTATTCTGAACAATTCATGGAAAGTTATCCAGATCGGTTTTTTGAGATGTTTATCGCAGAACAGAACTTGGTCGGGGCAGGTATAGGTTTGGCAAAACGTGGTAAAATTCCGTATGTTTCAACGTTTGCTGCATTTCTATCTCGTGGGTATGACCAGATCCGCATGTCAGCGATTTCGCAGGCGAACATTAAATATGCCGGTTCACACTGCGGTGTCTCAATCGGTGAAGACGGACCTTCACAGATGGGTTTAGAAGACATTGCTATGTTCCGCGCTATTCCTGACGGAGTTGTGCTATATCCAAGCGATGCTGTCGCTGCGGAACGTCTTGTTGCTGAAGCTGCTGCACACGAAGGGATTGTATATATCCGCACTTCGCGCCCTAAAACCGCTATCCTCTACGATGCTACGGATAGTTTTCCAATTGGTGGTTGTAAAATCGTAAAGAAGAGTGATAACGATAAAGTAACCGTGGTTACTGCTGGTGTTACACTTCATGAAGCATTAAAGGCACATGAGATACTTGCTGCTGAAGGTATCGCTATCCGCATTATTGACCTATATTCCATCAAACCGATTGACGCGGAAACACTATTAGCCGCTGCTGTAGAAACAAATGACACAATTATCACCGTTGAAGACCACTATCCTGAGGGTGGTTTAGGAGATGCTGTGTTGGATGCAGTCGCAACTGAAGGTATCCGTGTGCATAAACTCGCTGTTACAGGAATACCGCGCTCTGGTAAACCGGATGAATTATTGGAACTGCATGGTATTAGTACAAATGCTATTGTTCAGAAGGTGAAGGATGTCGTTTGATAACTTCAACCAAAACCCACACTAAGGAGAGTCCGTTTGCCAAGAAATGCCTTTCTATATCGGAAAAGAGTTGTCATTTCAAATCCATATATTAAAGTATGCTTATAGATTAATCAGAGTTGAGAAGGAGTGAAATGGCAAGTTTTGATATTGCCTCTAAGAAACAACTTGAAACTAATCCGCAAGATTTTGTCCACCTTTGCTTCAGATTTGCAGAAACGGATATAACCGTATTAGAGATTGTTACACCTGAACAACCTACCGTAGAGATGCATCAA
>VYFM01000505.1 GCA_009842375.1 Candidatus Poribacteria bacterium
GCTCACTCCGACCTACAAGACAATGATCCTTCATCATTTAGAAATGGTATTATTTTTTGACGGTAGGTGCGGTTTCCTAACCGCACTTGGACCAAATACCTGTCAGTAGGGACGAGGTCTCCTCGCCCGTGCAAATAAGACGAATCAGGTTAATTTGGTATTACTTATTTGCTGACTTCACACATCGGAAGCCTACATTTGGGTTTGTGTCGGTTGGTTTGCGCCAGTTACGTTTTGCAATACGAGAACTTTGAGCACTACTAAGCCAAGAACCACCTCGTAATACCCGGTTGTTCTTTAGAGTAATGAAATTATTTAGAACTTCATCCAGATTGCTTACTCCTGCAATCGGATTAGCAGGTGGGGAATTGACATAGTAATTCTCCTCATAACTATCAAGGCACCACTCACGCACGTTGCCTACCATATCGTATAACCCATATTTGTTGGCTGGATAAGTTCCGACTTGTGTAATATCCTTGTCCGTTCCATCAAAGTAGTTCGCTTTGGTAGCATCAATTGTATTTCCCCAAGGATATTTATTACCTACCAATCCACCACGTGCTGCTTTCTCCCATTCAGCCTCTGTCGGCAACCTTTTCCCTGCCCATTTTGCATAAGCCATCGCCGCATACCAACTCACATATACAACGGGATACTCCTCCTTACCAGCAGGGAAGTCATTACCAAACCAATCCGCTAAGTAATATCCATCGTGATATTCACTTAGAATCTGGTCTTTTTGCCACTGTGGATTAGCATCAACGAACTGCTTATATTGTCCATTCGTCACCTCGAATCTGTCTATATAATAAGCATCAAGGTAGACTGCATGTATAGGTTTTTCATCAAGGCTACCATCACTGCTACCCATCTGGAATTCACCTGCTGGAATGAGTACCATGTCAGGAAGAATGTCTTCCAGTTTAAATTCATAAGGTATTTTTACCAAAAAACTTACAGGTTTACCTTCCCGTGTCGCAGGATAAAAGGTTGATTTTTGTAATGCTTCAATTGATGCTTCTTCAAACCCAAAACCGAGTTGAGTAAGTGCTTTAATATCCTTTGCCATACCTTTTTCATCAATGGTTGCTAACAGAATGACTTTACCTTCCTTGTGTGCCCTTTTTGCTGCAATTGGATATATTGGTTTTTGCGAATTCTTAAAACGAGGTGGTTTAACATCGTTAGCGTTGATGGGAATATTAGGATGTGTGTCGTCAGCAGTTATGTAGTATAAATTTAGAAACATAAGACAGATAACAGATGTTATAATATTAATACCTTTCATTATGCCTCCAATACATACAAATGGTGAAAAAATTAGGCGCGCCCTAAGTTAATGGAGTGCGCCTATAAATCACGATCACTTGAACAATTAATCAATACATAGTAAGGGTTTATGCCTCTTCTTCTTCTGTTTTTGATACAGCAATAACTTTCTGTGCAACATCATCAGGAACTACCTCATAATGTGCGAATTCCATTGTGAAGTTCCCACGAGCACTCGTCAAAGATCTCAAGTCAATAGAATAACGGAGCATTTCGGATTGAGGTACCATAGCCTGTATAATCTGTTTTTTACCGATCTGTTCAACACCCATCACCTGTCCACGTCTGCCGTTTAGATCGCCGATAATGTTCCCCATAAACTGTTCGGGAACAGAGATTGATACATTCATAATCGGTTCAAGTAAACAAGGATCGGCTTGTTGTACTGCGGTAGCAAAAGCCATTGAACCAGCGATTTGAAACGCCATATCTGAAGAATCTACATCGTGGTATTTCCCATCATGAAGGTCAATCTCGATATCAACTAATGGATATCCAGCGAGTACCCCAAGTTCCATTCTTTGTCGTATACCTTTTTCTACAGCGGGAATATAGTTGGATGGAATCACGCCACCTTTTATGTTGTTAATAAACTCAAACCCTTCACCTCTTTCCAGAGGAGCGAGATTAATGGTAACATCACCAAATTGTCCTTTACCTCCAGATTGCTTTTTGTGCCGTTCTTGGATGTTTTGTACGCGTCGACGGACTGTTTCACGATAAGGCACTTTTGGAGGTGCTACAAGGGTTTCAACCCCGAATTTTTCTGCGATCCGATCACGATTAACTGTAATATGTAGATCGCCAAGACCTGAGACCAACAACTGTTTTGTTACGTCATTTCGTTCAATTTGAAAAGATGGATCTTCTTCACTAATCCGTGTGAGTGCAGAAATAAGTTTCTCGTCATCACCTTCCCGTGCGGGTGAAATAGCATAGGAAATAACCGTGTTTGGAAACTCAATCCCTGGTAATTTAATAGTGGCATCTCTGTCACACAAAGTGTCTCCTGTATGTGTCGCAGTGAGTTTGGTCAATGCACCTATATCACCTGCTGGGATATTGGGGGTGTTGATAGCTTGCTTACCATTCATGAATGTTGGTTTTCCAAGACGTTCTACACCATCTTTTGTAGAATTTGCTACCTGTACATCACCTGCCAATGTACCAGAATAGACGCGGAAGAGACTAAGTTGCCCTGAAAAGGGGTCTGCTATAGTTTTAAATACAACTGCAGACATAGGCGCATCTGTTGAAGGTTCACGTGTATTATCCTCATTATCAACATCCTGTGATGCTCCAACTTGAACAGGGGATGGACAACAACTAACAATCATATCCATCAACTGTTGAACACCTATATTTTTCAACGAAGAACCACATAATACTGGTACAAACTGGTTTTCAGAAATACCTGTTTGTAACCCGTTCTGAATTTCCTCTTCAGAGAGTTCACCTTCAAAGAACTTCTCAATAAGTTCATCATCGCTTTCTGCTGCAACTTCAACAAGAGCTTCTCGGTATTCTTCCGCGACACCTGCTAAGTCGTCAGGAATATCGGTTTTCGCGGCGGATGCGTTTCCGTTAGGTTCAAGAAACGCTGCATTCTGAATCACATCCACAACACCTGAAAATTGATCCTCTTTACCAATTGGGATTTGGACCGGAACAGCACGTGTTTCTAATATATCTGATATACTTGTTAAAGCATTATCGAAACTTGCATTCTCTTTATCCATCTTGTTGATGAAGAGGAGTCGTGGTAGTTCATATTTATCTGCTACTTCCCACACCTTTTCAGTTCCACCCTCGACTCCTGTTGTAGCATCCACAACAACGATAACAGCGTCAACGACTCGTAACACACCATGCAGATCACCATAAAAATCTTCTGCTCCTGGCGTATCAATTAGGTTAAGTTTATGTTCTCCCCATTCCGATATACACACTGAACAATTGAGTGAAGTTTTGCGTTCTATCTCATCCGAGGCATAGTCAGCTACCGTGTTTCCGTCATCCACGGAACCCATTCGCTCAATGGCACCGCCGTTATAGAGCATTGCTTCAATTAGGGATGTCTTGCCGGATCCCGAATGAGCAATTATACCGATATTCCGAATTTCTTCTGTTCTGTATTGTCTCATTTTATACTATGTTCTCCTTTTGTCACCACACGGAATAGGTCAAACTATGCCGTTTTAAAGATATTATA
>VYFM01000687.1 GCA_009842375.1 Candidatus Poribacteria bacterium
AAATAGAACAGCATCAAAGAACTTTTTATTTCATATTTATTAACATCATAGGAGTTAACATAATGCAACTTTCTTTTGAAAAAGAAGAACTATTATATACACTTCAAATGGTACAAGGTATAGCAGGTGGACCTAATACCTTGCCAATTCTCTCAAACGTCCTCATACGCGCACAAGACGGGAACATTGAATGTGCCGCAACCGACTTGGAAGTCGGTATCAGAATTAAGGTTGTAGGAACAATTACAGAAGAAGGATCTATCACAGTCTCAGCAAAAAAATTAGCTGATATCGTCCGAGAATTGCCTGATAAACCAATTGAACTGGTAACAACCGCAAATAAACGAGTTGAACTCACTTGCGGCGACGGTGTATACAAGATTATTGGAATGTCCGATGAAGATTTTCCAGAGATACCATCTGCAAGTTCTGAAGGTATAGTTATAGGTGGAGAGACATTATGCGATGTTATTCACAAAACACAATTTGCTGCATCAAACGACGAAGTCCGATACATTTTAAATGGACTTTATTTTAACCTATCTGAAGAAAAAACTGAAGTCGTCGCTACTGATGGAACAAGACAACTCGCACTTACATATTGTCCCTCTCTAAAAACATCCGATGAAGTGGATGGGTTTATAGTACCTCTAAAAGCTATCAGAGAGGTATCACGAATCTTCGCTGATTCACCCGAAGTGAGAATCTCACACCTCAAGAATCAACTCCTGTTTTCAGATGAAAATACCGCTCTAACCACGCGACTGGTAGAAGGTGAATATCCTCCATATCAGAAACTATTTCGAGACTCTTCTGATGGACGCACTGTTGTCTCAAAAGATGCTATCTTACGAACAGTAAGACGAGTCGCTTTACTATCTGATCCAAAGAACTTCTTGATCTGTTTAGAAATTGAGGCAGAACAGATAAGGGTCTCTGCAAAAACACCAGAACTCGGGGAGGCACATGAAACATTACCTGTCCAATCCAGCACAGGAGCCGTACGGATTGGTCTGAATGCTAATGTATTAACTGAAGTATTAACACATATTGAAACGGAATCCCTCATATTCGAATTCACAGGAGAGTTCATACCACTCATCGTTAAACCAACCGGGGATAATGAACATACTTGCTTTATCATGCCAATGCGTTTAGAATCAGCGTCACCATTAGAATCGTAAAAAGGTTCTTCTAATGTTGCTATAGTAAAATAGTTCTTGGACACTCTGAATCTATTCATAAACCTGAACTGTAAACTGACGACTGGTAAATATGATAAAAACTTGATACGAAAGAATAGGAGATCTATATGCAACTATCTTTTAAAAAAGAAGAACTCTTTGATAACTTACAAATAGTACAGAATGTAGCAGGTGGACGGAATACCTTACCGATTCTGGCAAATATACTTATCCGAGCACAAGATGGAGTCATTGAATGTGCCGCAACTGATTTGGAAGTCGCAATAAAGGTAAAAGTTGATGGGAACATCACGGAAGAGGGAGAAATTACTGTCTCTGCAAAGAAATTTGTTGATATCGTCCGAGAATTGCCTGATAAGGAGATAGAATTCGCTACAACCGCAAACGATAGGGTCGAATTAACTTGTGGAGATGGAATATACAAAATTGTCGGACTCTCCAGTGAAGATTTCCCGCAAATTCCTTCTGCTAATGGAGGAGGGCTAACTATTGATGGGGAAACGCTAAACACTGTTATCCGTAAAACAGAATTCGCTGCATCTAATGAGGAAGTACAATTTCTATTGAACGGACTATTTATCAAATTACTTGAAGATAAGACTGAAGTAGTCGCAACCGATAGAAACTATCTCGCTTTAGCCCATTGTCCGCCTCTTAATATAACTGAAGACATCACTGAATTTATATTGCCCCTAAAAGCTGTCAAGGAAATACAACGTACATTTGCTGAGTCTTCTTCGGTTAGAATGATACCCCTCAATAACCAATTGCTTTTTTCTGATGGGAACGCTACCCTAACAACACGACTGGTTGAAGGAAATTACCCAGATTATCAAGTCATTATACCGGATTCTTCTGACGGACGAGCAGTTGTAGCAAAAGATGCAATCCTACGTGCAGCACGACGTGTTTCTTTGCTGACCAATCCAAAGAATAATGCACTCTGTTTAGAGGTAGACACCCAACAGATTCAATTATCAGCAAAAACACCTGAACTCGGTGAAGCACATGAAACCATACAAGTAGAGACGGGAAATGGGAGTGTCCGCATCGGTTTAGATGCTCGGATGTTTACTGAGGTGTTATCACACATTGAAACCGAATCACTCGTTTTAGAATTTACCGATGAAACGTCACCATTCATCGTTAAACCAGAAGGTCATGACGACCATCTCTGCATCATCTCACCAATGCGCTTAGACACCATCCATCAATAGACTACTTTGTAGGTTGGGTTGAGGCACGAAACCCAACAGGATTATTGCTTGTGTTCTGTGTGCTCCTGCGTCCTCTGTGTTTTCTGTGATTCAGACATGCCGTAGGTCTGAGTGAGCAAAGCAAAGTCCGACCTGTTACCACATTAACTACACATGTCAGGCATCGCAAGAGAGACTATCCCACCTCTGTACCTGACATCTGTTCCAATGCCAACAACAACGCTTGTGTTCCTAAACGTCCATGTCCTTGTGCTTGAACAGCAGTATAAAGTTGATGCACCAAGGCAAGACCGGGCAGACTCAGATTCATTTTTCTTGCCTCATCCAAGGCGATGCTCATATCCTTAATAAAGTGTTCCACAAAGAAACCCGGATCAAAGTCGCGTTTGAGAACACGTGGAGCTAAATTATCCAACGACCAACACGCAGCCGCTCCACCACTAATAGAGGATAACATCGTCTCCAAATCCAAACCCGCCTTGTGTCCATAAATCAAACCTTCACAAACACCAATCATCGTTCCTGAGATAGTTATCTGGTTACACATTTTGGTATGTTGACCAGCACCAGCACCACCTTGATGAACAATGTTTTTCCCCATCGCAGAAAACAATGGCATTATCGCTTCCACGGCATCGTCATCACCGCCAACCATAATGGATAGACGTGCTTCACGTGCACCAACATCCCCACCTGAAACCGGGGCATCTACAGAGGATACATCTTGTGCCTTTGCTGCATCATAAATCTCCTGAGCAAGTGACGGTTCAGTTGTCGTCATATCAACGATAATACTACCCGCTTTTGCACCTTTCAAGATTCCATTATCCCCAAGATATACCTCACGCACATCAGGTGGGAATCCAACGATGGTAAACACCACATCCGATACAGCAGCCACATCACTTGGTGAATCTGCCCACGTCGCACCATCATCAAGAAGCGGTTGTGCTTTAGATGCTGTGCGGTTAAAGACAGTCATGCCATATCCAAGATCCATAAGATGTTGGCACATCCACCTACCCATCACACCAGTACCAATCCATCCAAGCTTCGTTGTTTTAGGGTCAATATTCATAATTCTCCTTATACATACTGTTTCAATAATTAATC
>VYFM01000230.1 GCA_009842375.1 Candidatus Poribacteria bacterium
CCTATACAATATTTTATAGTGTCTTCAATAGTTCATCTGCTCCACTGTTACGGAGTTTATCAGTGACGATTTTTCCTAAGCGTTCGGGTTTATTTATGTTTCCTGATGCCTTTTCTACAATTCGTAACTTACCATCAGGACGACATACAGTTCCGATGAGAGAAAGTTCACCGTCATGGATGTATTTCGCATAAGCACCAATTGGTAGTTGGCACCCACCACCAAGGCACTCTAATAATGTTCTTTCTGCAGTGATTTCCGATGCTGTCGTTTTATCATTCAGTGGATCAAGCAGCTTCTCAACAATACTATCATTATCACGCACTTCAATTGCCAAGGCACCTTGACCAACCGCTGGAACCATTTTCTCAGTATCAAAATATTGGGTGATGCAATCCTCTTTCTGCAGACGTATCATTCCCGCAGCAGCGAGGATAATTCCATCAAGGTCTGTTTCTTGCAGTTTCCGTAACCTCGTATCAACATTACCACGGACATCAACGACTTGTAGGTCCGGACGAATATGTAGTAGTTGTGCTTTACGTCTTGGACTTGTTGTGCCGATCTTTGCACCACTCTGTAATTCCTCTAAGGAAGATCCATTAGACGTAATAAGCACATCACGGGGATCATTACGAGTCGGTATTGCCCCAATGCGAAGTCCTTCTGGTAACTCAGTCGGTAGGTCTTTAAGACTATGAACAGCGAGATCTATCTCTCCATTATGAAGTGCGATCTCTATCTCTTTGGTAAAAACCCCCTTACCGAGTCCCACCAATGAACGGTCCAAGACGGCATCTCCCGTTGTCTTGATAATTTTAAGGTTAACTTCAACATCAGGAAAATGGTGGATTAATTGATCTTTAACAAATTGTGCTTGCCAGAGGGCGAGTTGGCTGCCACGTGTGCCGATTGTTATTGAGCGGTTCATTCCTGTTCCTTTTCATCAATTTCATTCAAAGCGAACAGTTCCTGAATTGCGTGGACATACTGTACGTGGTCAGTATTTCCGTCGTTGACTGAGTGACGCAAATTCGTGACGGGATGGTGGAGGAGTTTTTTGACAATAGCATGCGCCATAGATGCAACCGCGGCTTCCTGCGTATTAGTCAACCCAGTCTTATCAACACACGCCTGCAGCTCCGTTTCGGCAATTTCTTGGAATTGTTGATGGAGTGCTTTTATAGTTGGATTGACTTCAAGGATTTGTATCTGATCGTGGAACCGTCTCGCCTCCTCAGTCACGATTTGCTCTGCACGAGTCGCTTCATGTTGCCGTTCTTTGAGATTGGAGGCTACAACTGCTTCTAAATCATCTATATTATATAAAAAGGCATGGTTAATTTTACTAACATCAGGTTCTATATCACGTGGTACAGCAATGTCAATAAGAAACATATACCTATGCTTACGTTTTTTCATGATTTCAGCGAGCGGTTGCCGTTCAATAAGATAGTGTGGAGCATCAGTGGAACTGATGACAATATCAGCATCAATGAGAAAATTAAGGTCATCCTCATAAGCGACAGGAATACCTTTAAACTTTTCAGCAATTTTAACAGCACGTTCATAAGTGCGATTTGCAACAATCACCTTTGAAACACCATTTGCTACGAGATGTTTCGCTGTCAGTTCACTCATTTCACCAGCACCAATTATTGCAACGGTTTTGTCTTCTAAGGCATTGAAGATTTTTTTGGCAAGTTCAACTGCCGCATAACTGATTGAGACAGCCCCAGTAGCAATGGTGGTTTCTGTGCGGATACGTTTGCCAACGCTGAATGCTTTTGGAAAAAGACGATTAAGTATTGTTCCAGCACCACCAGCAGAACGCGATATGTCAAATGCCTCTTTAACTTGGCTTAATATCTGTGACTCACCCACAACCATAGAATCGAGGCTTGATGTTACCCTGAAAAGATGCTGAATGGTCCCAAGGTTGTGATGACGATAACTCCATTTTTTGAGAGTATCAACACCAATCTTATGGTACCTTGATACAAAATCCGTCAGCCTTTTGATAGGTGATTCACTTGTTTGCTGGGAATCTGTTACAGCATATACCTCTACGCGGTTGCATGTAGAGAGAATTACTGCCTCATGAACATTATACGATTCACGAAGATGATGGAGGGATTCTATGAGTTGTTCATCAGAAAAAGCCAACTTTTCTCTAAATTCAACTGGAGCAACATGATGACTTGTTCCGATAGATACAATCTGGTTCATGGTTAATACTCTACGGAAACATAATACTTTGAACAACCGTAAGTTTAAAAATTATATCACAGTTTAGTGTGAATGTCAAATACAGTGCGTTATGGGTGTGTAAAGTTTTGACACTATTGCATAGGAGTGGGGTTCCCTCGCTCGATTACAACAACTTGAAAACTCAATATATCGTAGGTCGGAGCGAGCAAAGCGACCTCCGACATGTGTTTTGTCAGAATCGCGGATTACGCGGATTTCACGGAAGAACACGGATGGTTTTTTGATGTCCTGTCCTTGCTTTCAATGGATAGATGTTTATCTTATGAAACGGGATGTGGAATGCTACGACTCAGAAATCCGCGTTCATCCGCGTAATCCGTGTAATCCGCGATTCTGACAAAATACATGCCAAAAACTTTACACACCCGCGCTATCTCTTAGAACCAAATTAACGGAAGGTATGTGCGCTATCTAAGAACAGATTTACACCAATGTACGTACAGAGAACAGCAATAAAACCTACAATCTCAGAATATGCAGCTTTTCTACCGCGCCAACCCCACAGTTGACGGATACTAATTTGCACTACATAGATAACCCAGGTCACCACAGTTAAAAATACCTTTGCGTCCAACCATCTCCATGTAATTTCTTGTATATACTGTGTCCATAATGCCCCTACAATCACCCCAATTGTCAATAAAATAACTCCGAGGATTGTACATCTATACCCCAATTCATCTGAAGCACCGAGTGAAGGCAATAGATTTTGAAAGAGGGTGTGTGCTTTCTGTCTAATTTTCTTTTCAGCCATCAGATATAGTACGCCGAATCCAAACGCGGTAATAAACGCTGCATAAGCAAGGAGAATGAGTGTGACATGAGGCACTAACCAATAGGTCTTCAAATTCTCAGGTAATGTTGCTTCATTTCCAGAAAAACTATACGAAATCAGAATCGCAACGAAAGCTACTGGTATAACGAAACTACCGATAGCACGCAGCTGCGTCATTCGTACAACAATCAGGTAAACCAATGAATTTGCCCACGCAAAAAACGCAGTAGAATCTGTCCAGTGCTTCATCGGAAAATGTCCCTTCTGCGACCACCAGAGAATAATGAATAATGTCAGCAGACCAAAACCGAGACATGTACTCCAGAATGCAATTAGTGCAATTCGTGGACGTAATGTCGGAGTCTCACTTCGTTCACCTATCGTGAGATAGAGTGCCTGAAAAATGCTGGCAGCTAAATAAACTAAGACTGTTACAAGAAATAAAAAATGCATTATTTTGCTGGAGTTATACTATAAGTAAGCAC
>VYFM01000094.1 GCA_009842375.1 Candidatus Poribacteria bacterium
AAAATATAGTCATCAAAATCTTGTATCAATTAGGAGTAAAATATGAACGAAGGACTTTTTGTCAGCTCAGAATTTACACCAGTCAATGGGTTCACTTCTGGAATAGAAGGACCTGCATGTGATTCTGAAGGCAACCTATATGCTGTTAATTTTGAACGACAACACACAATTGGGAAAGTGACACCGGAGGGGGAAACGAGTGTTTTCGTCGAATTGACGGATGGAAGTATAGGGAACGGTATTCGGTTCAATAGCGATGGGTATATGTTCATCGCAGACTATACAAACCATAATGTTCTAAAGGTAGATATGGATACGTTTGAGATCAGTGTGCATGCTCATGAACCGAGAATGAATCAACCAAATGACCTTGCTATTGGTGCTAACGATATAATCTATGCAAGTGATCCTAATTGGGGTGCTTCTACTGGACAACTATGGAGAGTTGATGCTGATGGTAAGACAACTCTTTTGGAAGCGGATATGGGAACAACGAATGGTATAGAAGTTAGTCCTGATGAGAAGATGCTTTATGTCAATGAATCATCACAACGAAATATATGGAAATACGATTTGTCTACAGATGGTGAAATAAGCAACAAACAGTTACTTATCCAGTTTCCAGATTTTGGGATGGACGGTATGCGATGCGATGTTGAAGGTAATCTTTATGTTACTCGACATGGCAAAGGGACAGTGGCGAAACTCTCTCCTAATGGTGAGGTATTGTTGGAGGTAGAATTGTCAGGCAAGAATTGCACAAATGTCGCATTCGGTGGTATTGATGGACGCACTTGTTATGTCACGATGGCAGATAAAGGGAATGTTGAGGTGTTTCGCGTTAACGCAGCAGGTAGAAGTTGGATGTTGTACCGTAGATAATTGACTCATAATGGTATTTATGATACTCTTGTAAATATATAAATGATTTAGGAGGAATATCATGAAACATTTATTAATTATTATAGTCCTTGTCTTGATATGTAGTCCCTATGTTTCTGCTGATTTAGCAGAAGGGCTTGTGTTATATATGCCTCTTGATGAGGGGAATGGCAATGAGGCAAAGGATTTATCTGAGAACGGATTTACGGGGGCACTCAAAGGTGGTGCAAAATGGGTTGAAGGTAAATTTGGTGATGCACTTGAATTCAGCGTATCGGCAGATTTTGTTGAATTAGCAGATAACGATGCATTTCATATCGAAGATGAAATTACCCAAGCTGCATGGGTAAAACTCAGTCGCTTACCTGGTGCGCATGCGATCATCTTTGGCACGCGTGGTGGTGGTGGAGCACGACATATCGGTTTCGGTTACGGAATGAATCCTGGGAACGGGATCAAAGTTTGGACAAACGGTGCAGGTGGAGGTTTCAAAGATATCAACGACAATGCTACAAAACTTCAACCTGGGACGTGGTATTACCTTGCATATACACATACTTCTGATAACAACGGAAAAGTAAAAATATATGTAGATGGCAAAGTCACACTTGACAACGATTCTGGTAATCCTGTCGCACCTGCAGGCGTAACAAGCCGAATTCAGATTGGCACATGGGCAGGTGAAGCATGGCCTGGTGTTGTTGATGAAGTCCGTTTATGGAATCGTGCTTTATCTGATGCTGAAATTGAAATGAGCATGAATATGGGTGAAGGAGATTTCTTGGATGTTAATCCTACGGATAAACTCGCAACTTCCTGGGGGAATATAAAACGACTACGTTAATATTGATAGGCGGTATTACTTGCCGCCTTTTTTAATTCTATCTTATAAAGGACGGTAAATGTCTGAGTTCTATGGAAAGTACGAACAAACATTAAAACGACTTGAAAAAACAGCAAAACAGTATACTAATATCGCTCCAGAAAACGGACAATTTCTATATATTCTAATCCAATCAATTCAGGCACAAAATGTACTTGAGATAGGTACAAGCAACGGATATTCTACGATATGGCTTGCAGCTGCTTTAAAAGAGACAGGAGGAAGACTCATTACTATAGAGTATGATCCTGATCGGGCAAAAGAAGCACAATCAAACTTAAACGAGGTAGGACTTGACGATTTGGTTGAGATACGTGTTGGTAATGCCCTTGATGAAATACCGAAATATAATACAACATTCGACCTCGTTTTTCTTGACGCTGAGAAAGGTGAATATTTACGTTATCTTGAATTAGTGTTACCGAACCTTCGTCCGGGTGGTTTAGTAGTCGCAGACGATACTGTGACAATGCGTGATGAAATGTTAGATTATGTAGATTTTGTTTTTAACACACCTATTCTAAATTCTGTTGACATTCCTCTGGACGATGGTATAATTTTAAGTTATAAAACTGGTTAGTTGATAAGTTTCTGTCTCCTCATTATTCCATGTCATTTAAATCCAAACTATCACACAAATCCACACGGTTCACAGAATCTGTTATTCGTGGTATGACTCAGTTGTGTCTTCAGCACAACGCAATTAATCTTTCGCAAGGAACACCAGCATATCAGCCGCCCGATGCAGTGAAAGCTGCAGCAATTGAGGCAATTCAAGAAGGCTATAATCAATATAGTATTACCTGGGGTGCCCCAGAGTTTCGCGAAGCAATTGCTCAGAAAATGACAACTTTCAACGGTATTCAAACCGATGCTGTAAGAAATGTAACTGTAACTTGTGGTTCTACAGAAGGCATGTTGTCTGCCCTGCTTGCGATAATTAATCCGGGTGATGAAGTCATTATTTTTGAACCATTTTATGAAAACTATGGACCAGATACTATAATATCTGGAGCTAAACCTGTTTATGTTGCACTACAGGAGACATTCACTAATGACCAAGGAACAACCTTTACCTATGATCCTGATGAATTAAAAAGTGCATTCTCACCTAACACGAAAGCAATTATTCTAAACACTCCAAATAATCCACTTGGTAAAGTATTTACACAGAATGAAATACAACATATTGCCGATCTGTGTTGTGAATATGATTGTATTGCAGTAACCGATGAGATATACGAGCACATGATTTATGACGGGAAGCCGCATATCAGCATTGGATGTCTACCACAGATGAAGGAAAGAACAATTACTGTGTCTGGATTAAGTAAAACATATTCCATGACTGGATGGCGTTTAGGATATGTTGTAGCACCAGAAATATTGACAAATGCTATCCGAAAAATGCATGATTTTCTAACTGTTGGCGCACCACATCCATTGCAGCGTGCGGGTGTTGTGGCACTTAACTTACCACAGAGTTATTATCAAGATTTGATAGATAAATATGATAATAATCGTAAACTTATCGTTAATATGCTTACACAGGCTGGCTTCCGTTGTGACCTACCAGAGGGTGCATATTACATTATGACAGACATTTCTAAATTTGGGTTTCCTGATGACACAACATTTGCCCATTGGCTTGTAAAAGAAATCGGTGTTGGTGGGGTTCCTGGGACAAGTTTCTATAGTAATCCAAGTCTCGGAAAAACTAAGTTTCGTTTTATGTTTAGTATGGCAGATGATATTCTGTTAGAAGC
>VYFM01000203.1 GCA_009842375.1 Candidatus Poribacteria bacterium
TAACCTACTTCAGAATTAACATTTTTCGGGTTGCTGAAAACTCACTTGCGGTTAGGGACAATGTCGGACTTCGCTCCGCTCACTCCGACCTACGAGTGTCCAGTTTTTTGGATCGTAATGCTGTAGGACACAAACTAACAGTTTGTGCTGCAAAAAGAGACATTATATTTTAGAAATGGTATAACCTACTTCAGAATTAACATTTTTCGGGTTGCTGAAAACTCACTTGCGGTTAGTGTGTAGAAATAGATACCACTTGCAACTGGTTCACCGACATTATTTTTTCCATCCCAATAAGCAGCGCGGGTGCGACTTTGGTAATTCCCCGCTGGCATCTGTCCTAATGCTAACGTACGTATCAGTGTTCCATTTACAGCATATATTGTCAGAGTAACCTCTGCGGTTTCGGAGAGCTGATATGGTATCCATGTTTCTGGATTGGAGGGGTTCGGAAAGTTGGCTAAGAGTGATGTTTGTTTAGGTATAAGTAATGCTAATAGACGTTTGAGGTTTACAATCCCTTTTCGGAATGCTGGTGATCCATCATCTACTAATTGTGCCTGTTGTATCCACGTTTGTACCGTTTCAGGATTTACTCCTTTGATATCATAGATTGTAAAATTGGTCGGGGCAGTAACTACTTGTGATTCACCGATATGTTGGGCTACAAGGACTAAGTCCAAGATGTTAACAATCCCATCGTCGTTTACATCTTCTTGTGAATTATCGGAAGTGGGTTTCCCCATGTTTTGTGCTACAAGAACTAAATCCAAAATGTTTACTTTTCCATCCTCATTCACATCCCAAATCAGTTTACCCTTCAGTACAAGAGCAACATTAAGGGGTCCCGCAGGAATTGCTTGACCAGTGTCATCACTGAATCGAAAATTACTCAATCTCAATTCTGTCCTACCACCAGCCTTTGCTAAAAAGGTTACAGACATGAGCAAACCTGTTCCACTGATAGCATTTCCATTAAGCACCGTTTCACTGAGACCTGTAATTTTACCGGATTGGTTATCAATTGTTCCTTCATGAAATGAGGTTACACCACCCGCAGACTCCAGAAAATAGCCCTTGCGTATATCAATTACTTCAAGGAGAAGAGGATCAAACGCTATATCAAAATTCCATTCTACTAAATCGGTCACATCTTCTGCGTAGAGATCAAGCGTAAACGTATCACCGACAGAAATATCATCATTGAAAAGGGCATATCCGATGCCAGCAAAAGGGAGCACCGTATATTCCGCATCTGCTTGAAAGCCAAAAAAACCACTCCATCCGCCAGTGTAGTTGTCAACAGCAACTAACAAGGTATTTCTCCCTTTCCTCAGGGTGACAGGGAAAGATTCTTTGTAATCATTTGCACTCCGTCGAGTGATCTTCTCGTGAACGAGTTTTCCGTTGAGCCAAACCCTTACGGAATCATCAGCTCCAACAAACATTTTTGTGTTCTGATCTTTCGGTGTATTTAAGGCGATAAAGCCGTAAATGACACGGTTGTTTCCGTTCCATCCGAGGGGTCCGGTCATACTGTTGATATTGTTTCCGCCACTACCGGAAATCTTGAGTGTAGTCCATGCATAGTCTCCAACTTTGTCTCCGACTAACACGCCGTCAGTAGCAATTTGTTTTTCTGTAACAGATCCACCACTCGCTTTTGCCAGCAGATCTGTTGTACCGTCAAAATGTTCATCCGGCACCAGCACCCATAACCACGGTCCCCTGATTTTCGGACCTCCTTTAGATGGATCCACGTTGACATCTCCATCAGAAGGTGTGATGGGGTGCCCTGGATCAATGACAATGCTTTGTACGAATTCCTTGTCCATCTTTTTGTAAGCATCTACCCACGCTGGCAGTACCCCGAATCTGTGCTCCAGTTGTGCCTCATAAAGTGAAGTCGGAGAGACATGGGTGCCGTATCCCTCAAAGTAGGCATTTCGCGGGACGGAACCTCCCAACGTCTTGTATCCGATCAGGTTAGCTTGAGTGACTGCGAAACTGTATCCACCGGGTGTCCACAAGTTAAAGGTTCTGTGACTGATGATGTTGTTATTCCAGCGCGTGTATCCATCCAAATGGTGAGGTAAATTGGATATTGCACCTCCACTTGCTTGATGGTTGATGCTGTTGTAGTTATCAAACAGCGTATGGCGTGGTTGTGAACCATGCGTATCAGGTCCCCTCATGTGTTTTCCACCAATTCTCCAAATAACAGTTCCTGCTGAAGAAGAAGCCGATTGGAGTCCATGCCACATGCCCTTGTCAGTATAATCCTCTAACAGACCAATAAAACAGTATGTGGAAACAGTTACACTTCCAGGGACATGTCCGTACCTACCATCAAGTATGATTGCCAGAGCCGAGTTTCCATAAGAAGCGTGGTGTCCTAACGCATTCACGGTGTTTGAGAATCGGCAGCGGCGAATCCATGAATGAGCGGTATGCCATAAGGTAATACCGCCACGTCCCTTTTGAATGAGATGCTCGTAAGTTTCCTGTAGGTTGCCATCTATGTGTAGGTCTTCAAAGCCTACGCCCACCGTCAAATCTCGCCAGTTGATTGTAAAGTTTGAATCGAGATGTGTCAGAATCGGTGCCTTCACATAAACCCGGTCTCCGACGACTCGGTCAATTTCATGAATTTCGTACACCTTGATACCTTTTCGTATATTTGTGTAGGACTCTGGCATGTCCTTGATTGATCTGGAAGAGTGTTGACTCCAGTCATCTCCGTGCAACCTTTCAGACCGGATTTCGATGAACCTACGGTTTGCAAGGTGGTTCACATTCTCCACATCAAAGTGTCGAGTTCCCCTTGAGAAAGAGCCTTTGACACGTGTTGCCGAACCTCTACCATTTGACCGCCAACGGGTTTTAAATAACCTGAGACCACTACTAAGGTTATTGTGCTTTTTGATGGTAGTTCCGCCGTTTGCTGCACCTTCCGCACCGCTACCTCGAACTATAACGTTGTCTCCTGATACAACGATCTGTTCCGCTGGTTCATCCTCAAGCAGGACATCATATTGCCCAGGTGGAAAAAATACGATTCCACCTTTGATAGCAGCAGCAAGCGTGGCTTTGATTCCCTGAGTGTCCGATTTACCGTCATTCGGAACAGCGTCATAATCGGTCACATCAAAGATTGGCAGCATAAATTCGTCGGGTATCGCTTCCTCGCCGTTTTTGTAGCCTGCATAAGAATAATCTATCAAATCAGGGACTCCCGCGGGGACAGGTTCTCCGATGTACTTCTTCCAGATATTGGGTGTAAGTTGTGCTGATGTGAGGGGTAACATGCAAAGTAACAAGTGTGCCGCGATTGCAAAGTTTCTTATTTTCTTAAGCATCGTATATTGGCTCCCTTTTTTGTGAAATTGTAACATCACATGCCGTATAATGCAAGACTTCTTCAGGTACTGAGGTTAGGTATTGTTGGTTCAGTGGAAACTGCACTTGGCGCTTGATAAGTGGTGTGTTACCCTAAAAATATTTCTTGATAAAATAGGGTTAGACATGGC
>VYFM01000043.1 GCA_009842375.1 Candidatus Poribacteria bacterium
GGTCCAAGTGGTTCAATCAGATGTACATCTGTTTTGATTTTTCCTGCGATAGGTTCCTTAGATACCTTGATGTGCTCCGGTCTAACGCCAAAGACATATCTGTCTTCATTAGAGTTTGTGTTCAAGTGTGACTGTTGTCGCGTGGTAAGTTCTAACTGAACATCAGTATGACTCAGCTGCAAAACGGTTTGTCCCTGATTTACTGTTACTTCACCATCAAGTAAATTCATTGATGGCATACCCATGAATCCAGCTACAAATAGACTTTTGGGTTTATTGTAGATTTCATGCGGAGTGCCAACCTGTTGGAGTACTCCTTGATGCATGACTGCAATTCGATCCGCAAGAGACATTGCCTCAATCTGATCGTGTGTAACAAATATGGTAGTTGCCCCAATTTCGTGCTGGAGTCGTTTTATTTCTGCACGGGTATCAATTCTGAGTTTTGCATCCAAATTTGCCATCGGTTCATCAAGGAGATAAACCTTGGGTTGGCGTACCATCGCCCGTCCAAGTGCGACGCGTTGCATTTCTCCACCACTCAACACACTCGGTTTCCGATCTAATATATCAGTAATTTGTAATATATCAGCAACCTTTTTCACTCTTTTATCTATTTCCGATTTGGCAACCTTGACTGCTTTCAACGGAAACGCAATATTATCGTATACACGAAAATGCGGATAAAGTGCATAAAACTGAAAAACGAAGGCAATGTCGCGATCGGCGGGGGAAAGGTCGTTAACACGATTGCCATCTATCAGAATATTACCCACTTCAGGATGTTCTAATCCAGCAATCATTCTAAGAGTAGTTGTCTTTCCACATCCTGATGGACCTAAGAAGACAACAAATTCCTTATCATTTACTTCCAGATTAAAATCCTTGACAGCAACAACATCCCCGAATTTTTTTACTATATTTTCTAATTTGATTTGCGCCATAATCAGTTTTCAGGGACGGGTGTCAGTATCAATTGGAGATTCATCATTTTCAAGGAACCGATCTATTGTATTCCGTGTTGCCGGACTTGTACGGAAGTCTGCAACCCAAGGTTGGCGGAAGTAAGCCTGTTTTTCCCGTGGTAAACCTTTTAATACCGCTGGTGGAATACGTAAACGATGCCAATGGGTTGCGAGATGTGCATAAGCGTTGAGTATGGCAATACGCGGGGTATCGCGTTGCCACACAGGACCTGCATGGCACAAGTTTTCTGTAAAAAAGATCGCACTACCAGCGGGACACTCATAAGTCGTTAAAAAAGGACTACGTTTTCCCTCTTCTAAAGACATGTGTTCAGGATGCATAGGGAAGTTTGCTTTGTGACTACCCACAATGAAATGTGTACCACCATCGTTTTTGGATACATCCGTTAGTTCAAAAACAACCCGGACCATTCCAGCATGGATTCTGCCATTGTTCACACGATAGCCAAATATCGGATCCCCTTGACGGGGACCTCCACCATGTAATCCACCATGCTCCTGTCCTTTTTTCCGCCAGACAGAAAATGTGCTCTCCATGCGGATATCTGGACCAATGATTTCATGTAGGACATCAATTACCTTTGGATGATCAATGAGAACACTTGAAGGTCCGCCAGGGACTGCTCTATGTTCGGGTGGTAGTGATTCTGGATCATGACGGATTCTATCCAGTTGGTCAACGATTGCATCTACTTCGTCCTTACTTAATATCGCTGGACGAACCAAGAAACCGGATAAATCAAAGCGAAATTTTTCTTCATCAGTCATGCATCTATCTCCTATTCTTTAGTTCTATTAATGTTAGACTACATTTATGTCTGCGGGTGTATGAAGCCTAAGCCTTCATTCTATAACCTTATCTTTTTGAATTCCTCAATCTGGGCAGTAATTGCACGTTCAGTTGGAAGTCTTTCTGCACTTGATGCACCATAGAAACCAACGACACCTTTGGTATTTTCTAAGACATAAGATGCATCATCTGGTTCAGCGATGGGACCCCCGTGACAAATCACCAATATATCAGGATTTACACCTTTGGCTGCGTCATGAATTGACTGCACACGTTTTGCAGCATCTTCAAGCGTAAATGCAGTTTTCGCACCGATAGATCCTTTAGTTGTAAGTCCCATGTGTGCCACGAGGATATCCGCACCCGCATCAGCCATTTGTTCTGCTTCAGATTCGTTGAATGCATAAGGTGTGGTAAGTAATCCCATCTGATGTGCAGTCCGTATCATTTGGACTTCTGGTCCGTACCCCATGTCTGTCTCTTCCAGAAGTTGACGGAATGTGCCATCGATTAGACCTACAGTGGGAAAGTTCTGTACACCTGAAAATCCGACAGCATCAATTTGACTTAGGAAAATATCCATCAATCGAAATGGGTCTGTTCCGCAAACACCAGCAAGGACAGGTGTGTTTTTGACAACAGGTAAAACCTCACTTGCCATTTCTACGACAATCTGATTAGCGTCACCATACGGCATCATGCCAGCAAGAGATCCTCTACCTGCCATACGGAATCTACCGGAATTGTAGATGATGATTAAGTCAATACCACCTGATTCCTCACATTTTGCAGAAATACCGGTGCCTGCACCAGCACCAATGATAGGTTTTCCAGCATCAATATTGGTGCGAAGTTGGTGTAATATATCTTCACGTTTAAATTTCATTGATTAAATCCTTTAGATACACAACTGACATTTATTCAGAATATAGCATTACATTTTGAGATTTGCCCAAGTTGTCGTTAATTTGCCTTGAACTGAGACATCAAGTGTGTCATTGATGATTCTACGGATTTCAGCTTCTGTCAGAGGATAGTTTGCTAACATTACTTCATCCATACTACCTACAAAAAAACGGGGACAACATGCATTGTTCTCACCACCGAATCGTAATACTTTATCTGGTGAACTTCTACCAACTCCTTTTTGAGAAATAGCCGTCCCATCATGTTCACCATTTATATAAAAACGTACATCTATTCCATCCCAAACCACAGCAATATGTGTCCATTCTTTTGCCGTTACTTTACCAAATGATATATGATAACCAGGATTGTCGGTATCATAAAAATAATACGCAAGTTTTCCTTCACCTGGTTCAATTTGCAGGTAATAAGTGTTTTTGTAAAAGATGGTATTTTTGTTTTCTTGAGGACCGACAGGAAGTTCATCAAGATAAACCCAAGCCATCATCGTAATTGCTTCATCTATATCTACCTCTTTGGAATGTGCTACTTCAATGTAGGCAGGTTTTCCTGCCGTTCCTGCCATCTTCACACCTTTGCCAAGTATTCCAGCTGTCCATACAACATCTCCGTTAAATTTACCTACTAAACCTGCCGTGGCATCTTTTGTCTCTTTTCCGGTTCCTTCGTCAAAGTGCCATACATATAACTTCTCACCGAGTTGATCAACGTTCCCCTTTCCCCCAGCTGCAAACACAACCTGACAACAAAACAGACTGAGGATTGTACTTATTATGATAAATCTCCGAGATTTCATTGCAATTCCTCCTGTGAATTGTGCTTATGAG